>JAURJO010000059.1 GCA_030832235.1 Verrucomicrobiota bacterium | reverse complement strand
GACCTCGACGCCGCGCAGCTCGGCGATCCGTCGGTGGTGAAGGGCAATATCACCGTCACCAACACCGGCCTGCGCCCTTGGTCGGCCGACAACTACGACCTCGCTCTGGAGTACTACACGCAGGGTGGGGGACTCGTCAGTGCGGGCGCGTTCCTGAAAGAAATCCGGCAGTTTTTCGCCGATACGGTCCGCATCGCCACCGCCGCCGACGTCGAGGAGTTCGGGCTCGATCCCCGTTATCTGGGCTGGCGCGTCAGCACGCAGGTCAACGGCGGAGCGGCGCGGGTGTACGGGTTCGAATTCAACGTGCGGCAGTCGCTCGCCGAGCTGGGCCATTGGGGCCGCGGCGCCAGCGTGTTTGTCAACGGCACGAAGCTGCACCTCGAGGGCGCGAGCACCGCCGCGTTCAACGCCTTCACTCCGGAGAGTCTCAACTGGGGTTTCAGTTATACCCGGCGGCCGGCGACGTTCATGGCGAAGTGGAACTATCGCGGCAAACGCCGGCTCGGCGCGCAGCCGGCGTTGGGTGCCGACGCCTTTGAGTACGACGACCGCCGGCTCACGCTTGACCTTAATCTTGAGGTCGAGCTGAAGCGGCGCCTGCAGTTGTATGTCGCCGCCCAAAACGTCTTCAACGCCCGGGCCGTCACCCTTCGTTACGGTTCGGCGACCCCCGCCTACGGCAAGGTTTACCTGACCGGCGCCAACGGCGTCGGCCTCACCTTCGGAGTCAAGGGTTCGTTCTGATCATCGCCCCGCTTTCCCCGCCATGAATTC
This sequence comes from Verrucomicrobiota bacterium, assembly GCA_030832235.1. Lineage (GTDB taxonomy): Bacteria > Verrucomicrobiota > Verrucomicrobiia > Opitutales > Opitutaceae > ER46. The sequence goes on along the minus strand of JAURJO010000059.1, from coordinate 4,562 downwards.
CACCCCCCGTTCCCCCGGCCGCCGCCGCTTTTTCCAAACCGCCGCCACCGGTGCGCTGCTCGGCCCGTACGCGTTGTCGCTTTCCGGGCAGACCGCGGCCGGCGGCACAGGCAAGCCGCTCCCGGCTTTCGCGCGCGGCGAGGTGCTCCGCACCGCCGGCGAACTCACCGCCGGCGGCCGGCTGGCGGAAGGCGCCCGCGAGATTCCGGTCGCGGGCCGCAGCGACGTGCTCGTGGTGGGCGCCGGGCCCGCCGGGATCGGGGCGGCGCTGGCCGCGGCGCGCGCCGGCGCGAAGACCCAGTTGATCGAAACCGCCGGCTGTCTCGGCGGCGTCTGGACCGCGGGGATGCTCACCAAGATCATAGATGGGGGACGCAAGACCGGCATCATGCAGGAAATCCTGCGGGCCATGGCTGCCCGGGGCAGCGACGTGGCGAAAAAGACCAAGGGAGAAATCTACGATCCCGAGCTGATGAAGCTCGTCCTGGAGGAAATGTGCGTGGAGGCCGGCGTGAAGATCCGGCTGCACACGCGCCTCGTCGGTGCGGTCACGGACCGTCGCAACCGCCTCGTGGCGGTCGTCACCGAATCAAAGTCGGGCCGGCAGGCCTGGGCCGCCGATCGTTTCATCGATTGCTCCGGGGACGGCGATCTCGCGGCGCAGGCCGGCTGCCGCTTCGACGTCGGCCTCAACGCGAATTGCGAATGTCAGCCGATGTCGCTCATGGCGCTGCTGACCGGCGTGAAGGTCGACGAAGTCGCCCCCTTCGTGCGCGAACTGGCGGGGGAAGGCGCGAAGACGGCGCTCAACAAGTTCATGCGCGAGTCCGGCATCAAGCCGTCCTACAGTCAGCCCACGCTGCGCCTGCTGCACAGCGGGATTTTCTCGCTCATGACGAACCACGAATACGGCGTGCCGGCGTACGATGCGGCCCAGATCACCGACGCCACGATCCGCGCCCGGCGCGAGGTGCACAAGATTGTGGCCGACCTGCGCAAAATCGGCGGGCCGTGGAGGAATATCGCCGTCGTCGCCACCGCCGAGCAAATCGGAGTGCGCGAGGGCCGCCGCGTGCGGGGACGCTACACCGTCACCGCGGAGGACATCGTGGCGGGCAAGAAGCATGCCGATGCCGCGTGCCGCGTGAACTTCGGCTTCGACTTGCATAATGTCCGCTCGGATGTGGAGGCGCCTTGGAAGGACGAGATTGCCGCCGAAGTCGCCCGCTACCGGAAGGCCGGCGCTAAGCCCTACGATATTCCGGTCGGGGCGTTGATCGCCGCGGATGTCGACGGCCTCATGATCGCCGGCCGCTGCATCAGCGGCGATTCGTTCGCGCATTCCAGCTACCGCGTCACCGGCAACGCCGTTCCCATGGGCGAAGCCGCCGGACGGGTTTGCGCGGTTTCCGTGAAACAAGGTCGCCTGCCGCACGAAGTTGCGTGGACCGACGTGCAACGGACCTGAGTCGGCAAGGGCGGTAAGAAGGTTTTGAGCTGCGCAACGCGATCGTCCCGCGAACTCCAGCGAGCGAAGCGTCTGGCCACGCGCTGGCGCTCGCGGCCGGCGTTGATTCTCCGCCCACCGCGCGAGCCCTCTTCCTTGGAAAAACGCCGCACTAATCGAGTGGCTGCAGCACGAGACCGGGATGCTGCGGGTGCCGTAGGCCGTCAGCCCTCGGGAGCGGGCCGCGCACGGTGCCAGCGTGCCGCCTCGGGTCTGGATGGGATGCCCCCGGGTGGCGGCCACGACAAAGCGGGGCGGGGATATCCGCGGCCCCATCCAGCGGCCGGGCAGCGAGGGGAGGGGCGACGGCTAGAAAACTGGGTTTACAAGGGGAGCGGATCCGGCGCGATGATCGCTTCGTTCAACTAGGAGTAGAGATGAAATTTCTAATGTCGGTAATCGATACCGAACCCCGCCGCCCGCATTCAGCGGCGGAGAAACAGGCAATTGATGATTTCAACGACAGATTAAGATCTGAAGGTCAGCGCATCTTCGCGGGCGGACTTTCATCACCCTCAGAAGCTGCCGTTTTCGATTATCGAGCAGGCAACTCGTCTGTGACCCAAGGTCCGCTGGTTAAGAATGAAGAGTTCCTCAGCGGATTCTGGGTTATCGAGGCAGAGAGCATTGAGGTTGCGCGCGTACGTGCTGCAGAAGCATCCGCTTCATGTAACCGCAAAGTTGAGCTTCGGCCCCTAATCGGTTGACCAGCTGAAATGGAACCGGGGAACGGCCCCAAGGGGTCGGCCTGTTACGTGTTAGCGAACCGCCCGCGACTTCCGGTCGTTTGCGCAACAGGTAACCGGTTGCCCCCTTGATGGGTACCCCGCCGAAGTCCGCGCGGAAAGAGCGCCTCCGGCGGTCAGGGCCAACGCGAGTTGCAGCTGCAGGCTACGGAAAAACGGCGAAACGGGAGGAGCCGCGAGAACCGGTTGGGAATCAATTGGCCGGCGCCGGGGCATTCAGCGCCCGCACCAACGCATCAAGTTCGTTGTCCGACCACGGCTCGTCCCGCTTGGCCGTGGCTGCACGCGCCTCGGTCACCGTGGCGATGGCAACCGGATCCGCCTCCTGACCCCACGAACGACGAATGAACGTGAGGACCGAAGCGATGGCCTCGTCACTCATTGCCCCCTTCCACGGCGGCATGATCATGTTCTCCTGCGTCTTGCCGCAGAGGACGATGCGCGCGAGCACGCGCGGATCACCCAGCACCCACCGGGAGTAAACCAGCGAAGGCGCAAGACCGGCCAGCCCCTGGCCATTCGTCTGATGGCAGGCGGCACACAGGGTCGCGAACTGCGCCCTGCCCTTATCGAAAAGCACCTGTTCATCAGCGGTCAGCGGACGCGCATTGCTCGCTCCGGGTTTGCCCGGCCATTTCAATTGCTTCAACAGCTCGACGGCGGTCGCCGCGTCAGGATCATCCTTGCGCTCGGATAACGCGACCAGCGCCCTGGGCTCGGCCGGTAACGCGCCCACCAACACGAGACTGCCGCCGCGTCCCATGCCGGGCCGACCCGCGCTGCCGCGACTGGCACTGCGCGAGCCCGCGCCTTCCGCCGCGGGCGCACCCGTCGGCGCCGGCCCCGCGCCGGGAGTCCCGGTACCCGGGCCACCCGACCGACCACCGCGCATTCCGCCAAACATCCGCCCTTCCGGCCGCGGAATGAAATGACGAATGCCCGCGAGGATTTCCTTTCGCACCCACGCCGGCGTCGAACGCTCGGCCAACAAAGCCAGAACCTCATCGATGCGGGCCGCGTCGCCCGCTTTAAAAACCGAACTCGTCGCGTACCGCAGCACGTCCGCTGCGGCTTCCGCTGCTTCCGGCCGCCCCGCCAGTCCGCGGATGAATGCCAGCTCACGGCCGGCGATGCCACTCACGACCGCATCCGCCAAGTAGGCTTGTTTCCCCGCCGCAACCAGCAGGTCGAGCAGCCTCTCGTCCGAAGCCGGCGTCTTCGCCTCGGGGAGGGTCAGCGCCAGTTGCAAACGCACCGTTGGCTCCGCGCGGCGAACGGCCGCCACTTTCCGCGCGAGCTCGGCGCCTCCCGCCGCGGCACCAAATCGTGGAGCTGCCAGCCGAATGGCGGCGGCCGCCACCCGCTCGTCCGCGTCGGCCAAGGCGCGCTGGACGGTCGCAACGTCCAACTGGCCCATGCCATCCAAAGTCCAGAGCGCCTGCAGGCGCGTGGTCGGGGAACGTTGGGCATCCGCAATCAATGCCATCAAGGGCGCAACCGTCGTTGGGTCCCGGCGCTCGACGAGCAGTTGCTGCGCGGTATCGCGCACCCAGCCGTTGTCCGCATTCAACTGGGAGACCAGCCCGGCGCCGCTCGCCTTGGTCAAGGCCACCCGGCGAAAATCAGCGGCCGGCGCACCTTCCGGCACAATGCGCCAGATCCGGCCCAGCGCCCGGGGCTGCGCGAGACCCCGCTCATCAACCTGCTTGCGCAGATAGGAGGTGAGATAGATGCGGTGCTGAATGATTCCGCGGTAAAGATCGACCACGTAGAGCGCGCCATCCGGACCGTTGAAGATATTCACCGGCCGGAAGCGCTCGTCAGTCGAAGTGAGAAACTCGGTGCCTTCGTAGGCATTGCTGCCCTTGACCGTGCCATCCTGGGTCGCCAGCCGGATGCGCTTCACCAGATTACCCGAGGGCTCCGCGATGAACGCATCCCCGCGGAATTCAGCCGGGAAAAGCGTGCCGCGATAAATGACCGGACCGCAGGCGGAGGTCACCGCGTACTCGCGACCCGACTTATCGAGCGTGTTGTAGCCGCGGTTGATGCCGGGGGTGACGCGGCCTGGCGCAACGTGGAGATTGGCCGGCGCGACCTGGACGTTCGTGCCCGCGGCCGCGAAGTTGGGGTTGCGGCGCAGATACTCCGAAGGGATCAGATCGACACGGAGCGGATCGCTGTTGCTGTTGTAGAACAAGCGGCCGCCGTCATCCTGCGAGATGCCCCACTGCCCGCGCATGATGGTCGGCTCGCGGGTGAAACGTCCCTCGCCCTGATAACGGAAGCGGGCATTGAAATTTGCCGAG
>JAURJO010000521.1 GCA_030832235.1 Verrucomicrobiota bacterium | reverse complement strand
GGACCGGACAACGCGCGGGTCGTTCGGCGCGGCGTCCCCCGCGATCCCGGTCAGCACGAGCAGGCCGCGCCAGCTGGCGTAATCGTGGATGCGGCGGTTGTGGGTGGCGACCGGGCGGAGTTTTGCCACGCCCCCGGCGTTTTCGGCGGGCAGTTCGAAGAACGTGCCGCCCGCGTTCAGCAGGTCGCGTTCCGTGCAGACCTCGCGGCACGCACGAGCGGGTCCGAACGGGCCGTCCAACCGGGAACCCTCGCGGCCGCGCGGCAGGCGGAAACGGCGGCCGGCGTCGTCGGTGTAGATGACGGAGGCGGCGTCCTCCGCGATCGCGTCGACGGGGATGGCGACGTTGGTCTGCATCCAAGCCACAGTGACGGGTTCATCGCTGGGGCGTAGGACGAGGTCCTCGCCGAGTTCGTGGAATCGTCCGCCGACGGTCACGCCGAGGGTCTTTTTCCCGGCGCCACGCGCGTACAGCAGCCCTCCGATCGGGGCGGATGAGTCGTCGCGCGCGAGGGACGCAAACTTCGCGTCGGCGACGGGCTGGCGGGAATCGACATTGCGATAGGAAAAGACGGCCGAGGCGCGGCTGAGATCGCGCGAGGCGCGGAGACGGATCCACGCGCCTTGCTCGGCGGCGGTGAAGATCGTCCAGGCGTAGCCGGTGGCCGGCACCTCGATGCGGCGCAGCTCGCGCCAGGTTCCGTCGCCGGCGAGGTCGACCTCGAACGTGAAGGTAACGGGTATGCCGGCGTCGTGGCGCAGGTGCAGGATGCGCTGGTCGTAGCCGGAGAAGAGGTACGGGTCGGACGGTGCGTCGCGACGCACGGGTTCGTCCATCCAGACGGCGCCCCGGCCGATGGCGGGTCCGAGGCGGTCGAGCTGGGCGGGCTCGAGGAACCAGAGGTTGGACTGGGATTGCCCGGGACCGGCGAGTTTTCCCTTCGCGCGGCGCTTGTTGAGAAATTCGCTGCGCGCGGTGTCGTCGCAACCGAGTACGATTTGGTCGTCCCAGCGGGTGAAGTCGCCCACGACCTTGAGATAATTGGAGCGCGGCGCGATGCCGGCCGAGCGTTCCGGAGTGAATGTCCGCGGGAATCGCCAGAAGGTACCGTGCATCGTCATGAGCAGGTCGCCCTCCCCAATGTCGCGGATGCGCGGCCACTCGGTGTTCCAGCCGTGGGCGCCGTCGTAGGAGTGGCTGGCCTTGGGCAGGCGGTAGGCGTGCCACCGGCCAGCGTGGAGCACCAGGAGCAGGAGGGAGCGATGATCCCAGCCCACGGACCATACCGGATCGGTGGCGGGGTTGGCGTTGCCCTCGAGGCCGCCGGGGCCGGTGACCTCGGTGAACTGGTTGCGGCGGACGACGGTCCAGGTGTCGGAGCGGCCGTCCCAAGCGGCGAGGGCGCCGGAGGGGATGTCGGGCCGGGACTGGGCTTCCTTCCCGTGCTCGCCGTTGTTGGCGTAGATGAGCAGGCCCTGCCCGGAGTAGAGACCCTTGCCGTGGTAGCCGGGGAGGTTGGCGCGCCGGAACGGCTCCTTGAGTTGTTCGTCGCGGAATAACTCCGTCACGGCCAGCGAGCGCACGTCGACCTCGTAGAAGCCCTCCTCCATCGAGGCGTAGTAGACCTTGTTGGCCGGGTCGGTGAGGTGGCGGGCGGTGCCGGTGGGGCGGCCGTACATCCGGGAATACGGGATGACGCGCACGCCGCCGGTGCGGTCGATCGCGTACGGCCCGATGAACAACTGGTTCGATTCGCGGTGGATGAAACGATTGGCGGGCGTGCCGCCGATGCTCTCGGGTCGGATGATCTGCCGCCGGTCGGGCGTAATCTCGTAAAGTTTGTCGGTCGAGCCCTGCGGCTTGTGCGGCGCGTAGGTGATCGCCCACAACCGCCCCGCCCATGGCACGACGGCGCCGGTGCCGCATTCGCTCTCCTCGTTGAACATCGCGAGGTGCGGATAGATGCCGCCGAACGACGGCGGGGCCTCCGCGGCGCGTGGCGAGGCCGAGAGCAAGGTGAGGACGAGGGTGAGGACGCCGGAGCAGCGGCGTAACTGGGGCATAACGGGAAACATGAAGTTGCCGCCGCGAGGAAGGCAACGCGGAGCGTGGTGAAGCCGTTCACCGCGCGCGTGGCCAAGTGAAGGGCGGTCTTTCTTTCAGACGTGAAGGGATCGAGCCGGGGGAGAAATGTGGAAATCAGGAACGCGGGAAGAGGCGTGCCGGGTTACCGACTTTGCTACGATTCGGGATGACGCACGATGTAGCCTCGGCCACCCAGCTCGGAGGATTACGGACCAAGGCGTTGGACACAGAGGTCACGGAGGACCAAGCCGAGAGCACTGAGAGGCGGCCTTTTTTATCCGGGTCAGGAAGGGGTCGATCCGAGGAAAATGTGGAAATCAGGAACGCGGCACGAGGCGAACCAAGCTTCTGATGCCGCTTCGATTCCGGTGGGCGTGCGATGTAGGCGCGGCCGTTCGCCGCGGACCATGCCGCTTGCGTGACGGCCAAAGGCTGTTCCAAACGCAGCGAACTTGAACCGCGGATCTCGCCGATCGCGCGGAGGAAGAAGCCGTCGAATTCGCCCCGATCTCCCCGGCCTTCCTGTTGAAAAACCCGATCCCAAAATACCGAGCCGGCGAGAACCACGAATGGACACGAAGGCACACGAATGGCCCGGGCTCCCGCTCCGTTCCCTCCGTTTGCTCCTGTTCGCCGGGTTTGGAATCGGAGGTG
>JAURJO010000520.1 GCA_030832235.1 Verrucomicrobiota bacterium | reverse complement strand
GGGGTTTTTCGCAGGCGATCGCCTTCAGTTTTCCGCGCCCCGACTCCAGCGCGGCCACGATCTCCTCGAGGTTCTCGACGCGTTTGTGGTTGGGCCCGCAGATCCAGATGGCCTCGATCGCGGGGTCGGCCACCATCTCGGTGATCGAGCCGTAGGCACGCGCCGGCCCCACGCCGAGCGAGCGGGCGTAGGCGGCGGTGTCGGCCGCGTGCGCGGCGTTGGGACTCCACAGGCCCAGGATGTCGGCGTCGCGCACCGCCACCCACGACTGCAGGTGGAAGCGCGTCATGAAACCACTGCCGATGATCCCGACGCCGAGGCGTTGCGTGCTGCTGGTCATGGGGCGAGAGCGCGCAGCAAAGCGCGCGACCGCGGCGCCGTCTAGACTTTCGTCGGGAGCACGTCGGAGTTGACCGCGAATTTCGCGGATCGCGCGGATGAGGGAGTAAACCTCCGATGGCTTCTCGGCCTTCCGATTCAAACCGCCCATGCCGGGCCCAACCACGAAGGAACACCCGTGCGCACAAATGGCCGAACCCTCCGTTTCCTCCGTTGGCTCCTGTTACCCGGGTGGGTTGAACAGGAGGTCACGGACGCCACAGAGACCAAATTCCGCGTCTCCCACGTCTCTCCAGTCTCCCACGTCTCCGACGTCTTCCGAGTCTTCCCCGTTCTTGCGCCTCCTGCGCCTCTTCGCGGCCAAACCAGGGAATGGCCGCCAGGACGCGCATGATACGCACGAGCCGCGCTTAACTCTTCAGATGCAGTGGCTCGATTTTCCGTGGCTTCCGTGAATTCAGTGCCTGCCCTCCGTAGGCTCGGCGAAGGAGGGGGCCCCCTCCTTCGTTTCGTGTCTTGGGTGGGTTTCGTGGTGGCACCGGATTTTACCGCTGATTTCCAGAGATCGCACCGCGAAATAAACGCCGCAATCCGCTGGCCCGCGTGCGCCTTACACCCGCGGGGCGCGCGGGAGCGGCAATCCCATCGCTTTCCCGGCGGCGGCCCCCACGGTCGCGCCGCGGCCCGGGGGCGATGGCGACGTTTTCCCCGAAACGCTCATCTTCATGGCCAAAAAACCATACGTCGCGGGCGGCGGTATCGCCCAAAGCCAGAAAAACGCCTACGTGCTTCGGGCCCCGGCCCGGGAGGACGTTGCCGCGTAGCCGACCGATAGCCGGCTGAATAGCGCCGCCGCCGTCGTGGACCTCGAAAGTCTCGACGGCGGCGTTTCGTTGGTAACGATTCCCACCGTTCGCGGCCGAGTTGACCCGACCGACCGCGGCACCCCCACCCGCCCATGGTCTCGCCCGACACCGACGACGCCCCCGGACTGCCCGCCCTAGACGACGATGGCTGGGAGGACCTCCTCAATTACATTGAGGAGAAGCGCGTGATCCCGATCGTGGGCCCCGAGCTCCTGCGGGTGGAGACCGACGCCGGCCCGCGGCTGCTCTACGACTGGCTGGCGGAGAAATTGGCGGCGAAACTTTCCGTCGACCTGCACCAGCTGCCGCAGCCCTGCACGCTGAACGACGTCGTGTGCTGGTATCTCGCCGCCCGCGGCCGTCGCGAGGAGGCCTACACCCGGCTGCGCTCGATTCTCCGCGAGACCAACTTCGCCGTGCCGCCGGCGCTGCGCCAGCTCGCGCAGATCACCGACTTCGACCTGTTCATCACCACCACCTTCGATCCGCTGTTGGAGCAGGCACTCAACGCCGAGCGCTTCGGCGGCGCCACCACCACCGAGGTCATCGCCTATTCCCCCAATCGCGTGGCCGACCTCACGGTCGAGCGCGACCAGCAGCAGCGGCCGGTCATTTACCACCTCCTCGGCCGGCTCTCCGCTTCGCCGACCTACGTGATCTCCGACGAGGACACACTGGAGTTCGTCTGTGCGCTGCAAAGCGAGCACCTCACGCCGGAAAAGCTCTTCCACGAGCTGGAGCATAACCACCTGCTCCTGCTCGGCAGCAATTTCTCGAACTGGCTCGCGCGCCTGTTCCTGCGCATGGCCAAGCGCCGCCGGCTTTCCGATCCGCGCGACGTGGGCGAGATCGTCGCCGACAGCCAGTCGCATCAGGACCGCCGGCTGATGACCTTTCTCCAGCAGGTGAGCGTGCGCACGCGCGTGCTTTCCGGAGCGGAACGTTTCGTGGAGGAGCTGCACGCCCGCTGGATGCGCCGCCGCGGGGCGTCCGCCGCGCCCGTTCCCGCCGCCGGCGCGGCGCCGGTGCGCTTTCTCTCCCCGCAGCGCGAGATGCCGGAGAACGCGGTCTTCATCAGCTACGCGCGCGAGGATCTCCCCGCCGTGCAGCGCCTGAAGGCCGGGCTCGACGCCGCGGGCGTCAAGACCTGGTTCGACGTCGAGCGTCTGGAAAGCGGCGACGACTACGACCGCAAGATCCAGCGCAACATCGCGCGCTGCGCGTTCTTCGTCCCGATCGTCTCGGCCACCACGCAGCGCCGGCTGGAGGGCTACTTCCGTCGCGAATGGAGCTACGCGATCGACCGGGCGCGCAACATCGCCGACGGCGCCGTGTTCATCCTGCCCGTCTGCATCG
>JAURJO010000519.1 GCA_030832235.1 Verrucomicrobiota bacterium | reverse complement strand
CCTGTATGCGCCTGCACAGCCTCGGCGAACCGCTCCCGGAAAACGTCCACCTTCCCGCGCGACAACGCCACGCCGACCGCCATGGGATGCCCGCCCCAGCTCTCCAGGTGTTCCGCGCAGGACGCCAGCACCTCGACGAGGTTGATACCGTCAACGCTGCGGCCGGAACCCTTGGCGAGTTCGCCCTCCTTTCCGAGAACGACGCAGGGCCGGTTGTATTTCCGCGTCACGCGTCCCGCCACGACGCCCACGACACCCGGATGCCAGGCCTCGGAAAACAAAACCACGCCGGCGTGGGTGTTGAACTCCCCCTCGATCCGGCGCTCCGCCTCATCGGTGATCGCCCGCTCGATCTCCTGCCGCTCGCGATTGAAGACGTCGAGCTGCCGGGCGGTCGCGGCGCAGAATCCATTCTCCTCGCTCAGGAGCAGATCGACGGAAAGCGCGGCGTCGGCGAGGCGCCCGCTCGCGTTGATGCGCGGCCCGAGGCGGAACGAAATGTCAGTGGGCGTGAGTCCGTTGCCCGGATTGACGCCCGCGACGTCCATCAAGGCGCGAAGCCCGGGCCGCTCGGCGGCCTCGAGCACGCGGAGCCCGTTGCGCGCGAGGATGCGGTTCTCGCCCTGCAAGGGCACAAGGTCCGCGATGGTTCCGAGCGCAACCAGATCAAGATGGTCGCGCAGGCGAATCCGAAAGGCCACAGGGTGGTTCTCGGCGCGGAGGCGTTTGAGCAACCCGTGGCAGAGCTTGAACACCAACCCGACCGTGCACAGGTGCAGGATGGCTCCGGCGGCCTCCGTTCCGGAGCCATGCACGTGGGGATTGATCAGCAGCCCGTCCTCCAACGTCCGTTCCGTGGAGCGGTGATGATCGATCACCAGCACGTCGACGCCCAGACCTCGCAGGTAGGCCGCCTCGGAGTGGGAATTGGTGCCACAGTCCAACGCGATGAAAAGATTGGGGCGGCCGCCCTCGAGCGCGCGGTCGATCGCGCTGCGCGAAAGACCGTAGCCGTCTTCGGAGCGGCGAGGCACCACGTAGCGCGGATCGAGGCCAAAGCGCCGGAGCACGGTGACGAGCAACGCGGTGCTGCTTACTCCATCTACATCGTAGTCCCCAAGCACAACGATCTGCTCCCGATCCGCAATCGCCCGCGCGAGCCGAGCGGAGGCGGCCTCGACGTTGGGCAGGAGAAAAGGATCCTGCAGCTTCGCCAGGGCGGGCTGCAGAAAATCAGGAGCGGCCGGGGCTGATACCCCGCCGCGGAGCAGCAGCTCCGCTAGCACCCGGCTCACGCCGGCGCGACGGCTGAATTCCTCGACATCGGCCGCGGGCAGCGGCGCGTGTTTCCAGAGCATGGATCTCGGTCGGGTGGGGACGCCCGCAAAGGCGCACCCGGGCCCCGGGGGGCCGGAGGAACGGGGCGGTCAAAGCCGGCCGCCCCACCCGGAGGAGGTTATTCCGAGGCCTTGCTCGAACCCTGCCACTCGTACTTCGGCGCGATGTCGTGGTGCTCCTCGACATGCTTCCGGTCGCCCTTGTGCCACCAGAAGAACACGGGGGTGGCGATGAAGAGCGAGGAGAACGTGCCGGTGATGACACCGATGAGGAGTGTGAAGGCGATGTCGTTCACATCACCCGACGTCGTCAGGATGAGCGTGATGGCCGTCAGGAACGTGGTGCCGCCGGTGATGATCGTGCGGGACAGCGTGAGGTTCAGCGCGCGATTGATGACGTCGCGCAGCGTGCCGGTCGGGTTTACCTTCAGTTCCTCGCGGATGCGGTCAAACACCACGATGGTGTCGTTGATGGAGTAACCCGCGATCAGCAGGATGGCGGCGACCATCGAAGCGTTGAACTGGCGGTCGAAGAGCACGAAGACGCCCACCGTCAAAATCAGGTCGTGCACCGTGGCCACCACTGCGCCTACGCCGTAACCGAACTCGAAGCGGAAGGCGACGTAGAGGAGGATGAGTACCAGCGCGGCGCCAATCGACTTGAGCGCGTTCCATTGGATCTCCTGTCCCACGGAGGCGCCGATGCGGGTCTCACCCGCGACCTCGAACTTCGCCGCGGGCAGGGCCGACTGCAGCTTGGAAACGACGGTCTTTCCCTGATCGAAGGGAGTCGTGACCCGCAGCACTTCGCGGTCGGTCCCGATCGGTTGCTGGTAGGAGAAGTTGACCTCCTTAAGCCCGGCCTTGGTCGCCGCGGCGCGAAGATCCGCAAGATCCGCCTTCTTGGCGAAGTTCAGGGTGACCATGTCACCACCCGCGAAGTCGATGCCGTAGATATCCTTCCCCTTGTAGGCGAGCGCACCGATCCCGACGCCGAGAACGACGACGGTCAGGATCACCGCGGCCTTCGTCATCTTGAGGAAGTCGTAGGAGGTGTTCTGCAGCACGGAGAACATCGGCATGCGCTTGGTGCCGGCGCCGAGGATCAGGGCCTCGAGGAGCAGTTTGCTGACGACCACCGCCGCGAACATGGTGGTGAAGATACCGATGGTGAGCGTGACGCCGAAGCCCTTCACCGGGCCGGTACCGAGCACGATCATGATGACGGCCACGAGAAGCGTGGTGACGTTGGAGTCGACGATCGCCGACCACGCCTTTTCGAAGCCGGCCTCGAGGGCCGCGCCGAGCGACTTACCCAGCTTCAATTCCTCTCGCATGCGCTCGAAGATCAGGATGTTCGAGTCGACCGACATCGCGAGGGTCAGCACAATACCCGCGATGCCGGGCATCGTCAGGGTGGCGCCGATACTGGACATGACGCCGAGCGTGATGAGCACGTTTACGCCCATCCCGATCGCGGCCACCAGACCGCCGGTCGTGTAGAAGACCACCATGAAGCCGATGGTCAGCAGCGTGCTGATGATGAACGAATTCCTGGCGCTGAGCACCGCGTCGGAGGCCAGCGTGGGCCCGACTTCATACTGCTCCATGATGCGCAGCTCGACGTCGAGGGGGTTGTTCAGGACGTTGGCGAGGTTGATCGCCTCGCGATCGGTGAAGCTGCCGGTGATCTGGGCGGAGTCGCTATTGATCTCCTCGCGCACCGTCGGCGCGGAGTAGAGCTTGCCGTCCAGCACGATGGCCAGGCGGCCCAGCGTGCCGTTGCGCTGGCCCATGTCGGCGATCACACGCGTCACGTCAGCAAAGCGCTTTTTGCCGTCGCTCGTGAACTCCAGGATCACTTCGGGCTTCCCGTACATGTCGGGCCGGGCGAACGAGTTCTTGATCATTTCGCCCGTCATTTCGGGGATGCGTTTGACGAAAAGTTCCTCGACGCCGGACTCGCCGCGACGTCCCTCCCACTCGAGCAGCTTCACCTCATAGCCGGCGGGAGCCTCGATGCCCGCGCCCGGGCGGAGCGTCGGGTGCACCAAACGGAAGTCGAGACGCGCCGGCGCCTTCACCTGGTCGACCACGTCCGGGTTGTCCTTCGTGCTGACGCCGGGGAGCTGGATCTCGATGCGGTTCTGGCCGACCGGCCGGAGGACCGGCTCGGCCACGCCGAGACCGTTGATGCGGGCGCCGATGATATCGATGGCCTTCTGAAGCTTCTCCTGGCGCTGGAATTCGTCCAACTGCTCACCGGGTGAATCGACCGCCTCGAGCGTGAAGGCGACACCGCCCTTGAGGTCGAGACCCAGCTGGAGCCGTCCACGGGAGCGACGAAGGAGTTCAGCGAGAAGGATATCGTTCCGCTTCTCGATGTTCTTGAGAGACTCCTCGAGTCGGATTTCCGGGAAGTACTGCGTGAGGTCGAGACGACGCTCCTTGCCGATCTGCTTCAGGGCGACGAACTCACTGGGGGCTTGGAGGTTTTTCTTTCGCGCGGCGGCCTCGTCGAGGAGCTTGGCGAAATCCGCCTGCTTGGCCGTGACATGGGTGCGGACGTAGGAGACGAAGGGTTCGTCCTGGACCGGGATGAGCTGGGCCACGGCCCAGCCGATGAGGGCGAGGGACGCGATGAGCTTCCAGAGGTTGCGTTTGAGCATGGATCTTTTGGGTTTAAAAAGGGTGAGCGGTGCCCGCGCCCCGCTTTCAGCGGTGCCGCGCCGGCACAAACCGCGCCGCCGCGGAAATTACTTCTTTTCCTCGGAGTTGGCCTTGCGGGTCACCGCCTGCACAAAGCCCTTGCCGAGCTCGATCTTGGTCGTGTCGGACACGCGCACGACAAAGCGGTCCTCCTTCACGTTGGTGATCACGCCGTAGATGCCACCGCTGGTCACGATCTCGTCGCCGGACTCCAGTGATTTGAGCATTTTCTCGTGCTCCTTCTGCTTCTTTCGCTGCGGGGCGATCAGGAAGAAGTACATCGCGCCGAACAGCAGCACCATCGGCAGCAATTGGACCCACGCGGCGGGCTGTGCTTGGCCGGCGGGAGCGGCGGTTTGAGCGAGGGTCTGCAGCGCGGAAAGGATCGAGGACATTTTCAGAATTGCGTGGCGGGTGTTTTGAAAAAAGAAAGCCGCCATCCAACTCTTCCGCCTCTCGCGAAAGCAAGCCATAACTCCCCGCCTGAACGCCCCGCGTTGAAAAGCAGATCCTCCTCGGCCTGGACGGCCGCCCAGTCCGAAGAACTCTACGGCTTCAAGCGCTGGGGCGCCGGCCACTTGGCGGTCGACGAAGGCGGCCTGGTGACGGTTCAACCACGGCTCGATGGACGCTCCATCCGCGTCCTCGATGTCGTGCAGGAGGCCGTCGGCATGGGCCTGCGCGCTCCGCTCGTGATACGATTCCAGGATCTGCTGCGCCATCGCGTCGTCCAGCTCAACGAGATGTTCCGCAAGGCCATCAAGGAGGAGCGCTACAAGGGCGAGTACCGCGGCGTCTTCCCGATCAAGGTCAACCAACTGCGCGAGGTGGTGGACGAGATCGTCGCCGCCGGGAAGGAATACAACTTCGGCCTCGAGGTCGGCTCCAAACCCGAGCTCATGGTGGCGCTGGCCATGCACGAGGGTGCCCAGCGCCTCATCATCTGCAACGGCTACAAGGACAACGACTACATCCGCCTCGCGCTCCTGGGCCGGAAGTTGGGGAAGAAGATCATCATCGTCGTCGAGCAACTGAGCGAACTCGACGACATCATCCGCCTTTCCGCCGAAACCGGGGTTAAGCCCCTGATCGGTTTCCGCGCCAAGCTCCAGACCCGCGGCGAGGGCAAATGGGCGACCTCCACCGGCGACAACGCCAAGTTCGGCCTCAACACCGCCGAGATCCTGTTCGCGGTCGAGCGGCTCCGCGCCGCCAAGCTGACGTCCGCCCTGCGCCTCATCCACTTTCACATCGGCTCCCAGGTCCCGAACATCATCACGATCAAGAACGCCGTCATCGAGGCCGCCCGCTTCTATTGCCAGCTGGCGCGCATGGGCTTCCCGATGGGCTACCTTGACGTCGGCGGGGGCCTGGGCGTCGACTACGACGGCTCCCGCACCAACTTCGAGTCGTCCATGAACTACTCCATGGGGGAGTACGCACGTGACGTCGTCGCCAACATCCGCGAGGTCTGCGCCGCCGCCGGCGTCGCCGAACCCGACATCGTGAGTGAGTCCGGCCGCGCGGTCGTCGCCCCCCACTCCATGCTCGTCGTCGAGGTCTTCGAGCGCATCAACAAGCGCGAGTCCCTCGGCCAGCAGCACCAGCCCAAGGTCCGTCACAAGGTCGTCAATGACCTCGCGGAACTCCTTCGCAACCGCACCAAGCTCGGCCGCCTCGAGCGCTTCCACGACGCCGTCCAGAAGAAGGACGAGGCCTTCTCCCTCTTCAACCTGGGTTACCTCGACCTCGAGAACCGCGCCGCCGCCGAGTCGCTTTTCTGGCAGGTCTGCGAGCAGATCGCCCGCGAGGGCCGCAAGACCGGCTACCAGCCCGAGGAGCTCCACGAGCTCAATACCCTCCTCGCCGACCAGTACGTCTGCAACTTCTCGGTTTTTCAGTCCCTCCTCGACCACTGGGCCCTCGATCAGCTCTTCCCAATCGCGCCGCTTCACCGCCTCGATGAGAAGCCGACCGTCAACGCCATCCTCGTCGACATCACCTGTGACTCCGACGGCAAGATCGACCGCTTCATCGACCTGCAGGACACCAAGTCCTACCTGAACCTGCACCCGCTGAACGGGAAACCCTACTACCTCGGCATCTTCCTCACCGGCGCGTACCAGGACATCATGGGAGATCTCCACAACCTCTTCGGGCGCGTCAACGAGGTCCACGTGTTCCTCGAGGACGACGAGCCCAACGGGTTCTACATCGAGGAGGCGCTGAGCGGCAGCCGCATCGCCGACGTGATCGAGGGCGTGCAGTACCAGCAGGAAGACCTGTGCCGGAAGATGAAGGCGCAGATCGACCACGCCACGCGCAAGGATCAGGTGAAACCGCGCGAGGGCGTCCGCCTCCTCGAGCTCTACGAGAGCCAGATGCTCAACAAGACCTACCTTAACATCGAGCCCCGCGGTTCCCGTCGTCCGCGCCGCATCAAGGGGGCGTGAAGTCGCTGCCCGCAGCGGCGAAACCTGCAGCCCGACCAGCCGTGCCGATCTACTTCGAGGTCGACGTCGTCACCCTGCTCATTCGAACCCAGCTCACCAGATCGGCCCAAGCCCGCGCACGGTGGCTGATGCGGCTCTTCACCTCATCACCGAGCTCGGCGTAGGTTGCGGTGAACCCGTGCGGAATGAAGAGCGGGTCGTAGCCGAAGCCCTCCCCTCCCCGCGGTTCGTAACATAGCCGGCCCTCGCAGCGGCCTTCGAAAAACTCCTCCACGCCCTCCGGTCCCGCGAGGCAAAGCACGCTCAGGAAACACGCCCCGCGGCGGTCCTCAGGCACGGGCCGCATCACCTCGACGAGCTTCGCCAGGTTTGCCGCGGGGTCGGAATGCGGGCCGGCATAATACGCCGACTCCACGCCCGGGGCTCCGTCGAGCGCGTCGACGCACACCCCGCTGTCATCGGCCAGCGCCCACGCCCCGGGCGGCAAAACGGCCAACAACGCGCGCGCCTTCTTGCCCGCGTTGCCTCGGAACGTGCCGGAATCCTCGACCACCGGCGGCATCCCGCCCGCCTCGCGCGCGGAGTGGATCGTGACGGGCAAACCGGACGCCGCCGCCAGCGTGCGCAGCTCGGCGACTTTGTGGGCGTTGCCCGAAGCAAGGAAAACGCGCATCACAAACGACGAACTCACGCGCCCTTGGCGCGCTTCTGCACGGCGGCCTTGGTTATCCCCAGGATCTTCGCGGCTGCCGCGGCATCACCGCCCGCCTCAGCCAGCGCGCGGGTAACGACCTCCCGCTCCACGAACTCAAGCGCGCCGCCGCCGGAGATCTTTGCGGCCGCGTACACGGCGTCGAGCGCGGCCGTGATATCGACCACGGCCGCCGCGGCGGCACTGGCGGAAGATTCCTCCATCACCGCGGCCGGCATCGGAGCCGCCGCGCTGCCGCCGCCGATCTCGACCGGGAGATCTTTCACGAGGATCGCGTCGCCCTGCGCGATGACCGCGCTGCGGTAGACGACGTTTTCCAGCTCGCGCACGTTGCCGGGCCACGGATGGCGCACCAGTACCGCCATTGCCTCGGGCGCGACCTTCCCCACGCGCGCCTTGCGCTGCTTCACGAGGTTCTGGAGGCAGAAATCAACGATCTGCGGAATGTCCTCGGTGCGCTCACGGAGCGCAGGCATGCGGATGCGGACGACGTTGAGTCGGTAATAGAGATCCTCGCGGAACGTCTTGGCCTTCACCATCGCCTCGAGGTCCTTGTCGGTCGCCGCGAGAATGCGGACGTCGACCCGGATGGTCTCCGTGCCGCCGACCCGCTGAATCTCGCCCTGTTGCAGCACGCGCAGGATCTTCGTCTGCGTCGCGAGCGCCATGTCACCGATCTCGTCGAGGAAGATGGTGCCGCCGTCGCAGAGCTCGAACTTGCCCAGCCGCTGGGTCGTCGCGCCGGTGAACGACCCCTTCTCGTGTCCGAACAACTCGCTCTCGATCAGATTGTCCGGAATCGCGGCGCAATTGACCGCGATGAACGCCTTCGAGGAGCGGTGGCTGTGCTTCCAGATCGAGCGTGCGACGAGTTCCTTTCCCGTGCCGCTCTCACCCGTGATCATCACGGTCACATCACTCGCGGTCACCTGGCCGATGACCTTGAAGACGTCCTGCATCACCGGCGAGTTGCCGACGATGCCCTCGCGGTAGTCGTCGGGGTTGACGGAAGGCTTGTAGTCGCCGACGGCGCGCAGGTCGGCGTGGGCCTTGAGGGCGTTCTGCGCGAGGGAGAGCACCTTCGCCGGATCGAAGGGCTTCATCACGTAATCAAAGGCGCCGTACTTCATCGCCTCGATCGCGGTCTGCGCCGTGCCGAAGGCGGTCATCAACACGACGAGCTGGCGCGGGTTGGCCGAGCGGATGTGCTGCAGCGCCTCGATTCCGCCCATGCCCCCCATGCGGACGTCGAGAAACACGAGATGCGGGACCGGCCCCTTGCGCACCATCGCCACGCCCTGCTCGCCGCTGGCGGCCTCGGTGACCTGGTAGCCGTGCGACGACAGCACCCGCGTGAGCGAGTAGCGGATCTCCGCGTCGTCATCGACGACAAGGATGGTGGGAGCCTGTTTGGAGTCGGGCATGAGACGGGGCACCTGCAGCAACTTGCACGCCAAAGCGACGCGCCGGCGCAATGCGCGCTGGCCTAAACCCCGGGCACGTCTTTGTTGGACCCGATGCTCGGGTGGTCAATTAACCTTTTCCGCATCGGCGGGATCCGGCTAGCGGTGCACTTCTCGTT
>JAURJO010000518.1 GCA_030832235.1 Verrucomicrobiota bacterium | reverse complement strand
TGCCGTCCGACGCCTACAACGTGGAGCGCTACGATTTCTCCAAGGGCTCGAATTCCCTGATGTTCGGCGATTCCTCACCGGGCGGCCAAGCCACCGTGTACACGAAGCGCGCGCGGGCCCGCAACGCGACCGAACTCTTCGCGAGCTACGGCTCCTACGAGACCTTCCGGTTCCAGCTCGATGCCAACCGCCGCTTGCACGACAAGGTTTTCCTCCGGTTGAACCTGGCGAACCGCCGCAACCGGACCTACGTGCGCGGCACCAACGACGTGTTCCGCGCCGGCCATCTCGCGCTCACCTACGAGCCGTTCCCGACCACGACGATCCGCGTCGAGGCCGAGCGTGGCACCACGTTCCGTATGCGGGCCGACAGTGCGCTCGCGATCAACGATGTGGCCGCGCCGGGCCGCGGCTTCAGCACCAACAACCAGTGGTACGTGACCTCCGACCGTGAGATCATCCAGCGCACTGCCACCAATCCCCCGCTGGCGATCGACCGGAGCGGTCCGACCGGCAACCAGGTTTCCCTGCTCCAGGGTCAGACGCAGGCGATCCGCCTTCCCGACGGTTCCTACCGGACGTTCAGCGGGTTCGACCAATACTCCAACATGCTGGGCGCGGTGGACTACAACAACCGCATCTTCAACGTCGCCAACATCACGATCGAGCAGCGCATCGGAAAGCTCGCGCTCGAGTTCGCTTACAACCAGCAGTTCCAGCACGAGGATAGGAACGACAACTCCTTCGGCACGAGCCAGACGCCGCCGGTTTTGAGTGTCGACGGCGCCGGCCGCCCCTACATCGACGCGGCGTTCGGTGGCGCCGCCTTCAAGGTCTTCGGCAACGTCGCGAAGGCGGGGCGCCTCGCCGCCGTGTACCCGTTCGACTTCGGGCGCTTCGGGAAACAGCTCCTGGTCGTCACCGCCCTGCACCAGAAGGACATGAAGCTCTCGGAGCGCTTCGGTCTCTACAACTCCGCCGCCCCGGGTCTCGCGGTCAACAATGGCATCCGTCTCCGCGCCTACCTCGACGATCCCGCCTTCGGCACGGAGAAATTTTTCGACCAGTTCCTCGTCCCGAACCTGCCCGTCACTCCGGACTTCAAGCCGGCCTTCTACCACAGCACCACGATCACGGGGCCGTTCGTCGACATCCGCTACGGGCGCACCGAGACGGCCTCGCTTTCCGGCGAATACTTCAAGGGCCGCGTCAACACGCTGGTGGGCGTGAGTTGGAACTCGCTCACCCGCAAGATCCCGAAGGAGTCGGCTTACGCGACGGATGCGCGTGGCATCTTCGTCCATCCCGGTATGCCTCATCAGAATCCGGGCGCGTACGAGTACGACCCGCGTTTCAATCTGGCCGCGCAGAGCAAGATGGCCGGGCTCACGGTCGAGGCTTGGCGGAGTGAGGCCGCCCGTTTGGTCGCGATCGCCTCGGCGTCGGAGTCATTCAACTGGCAGTCGCGCCAAGTGTTCTACGGGCCGGACATCGGGCCCGTCCGCGGCAAGACCAAGGAAGTCAGTCTGCGTCTCGAGCTGCCGCGGCGCCTCACCGCGTCGGTCTCGTTCTACGATACGAAGCGCGTGAACGCGGCCTATGCTTGGAATCCGGACGTGCTGAGCCTGACCCAGCTGGAGGATCTGATTAACCCGAACAACATTCTGCCGAGCGACCCCCGCTACCTCCAGGTGGTGAACGGCCTCAACAATGAGCGCCGCACGGTGAACTCCAACGAGCAGTCGCGGGGCGTCGAGGTGACGCTCCAGGGCCAGCGCTGGCTCGGGCTGCAGACGCGCGTCTCGTTCTCCGCCAACCGCGTCCGCGCCCAGGCCGACTTCTCCCAATTCAGCGCTTACTTGAAGGCGGCCGAGGACCGCACCGCCGCGGCCAACGCGCCCGGGGGCGATCGCACGATGGCCGAGCAAGCCGCCGTGCTCACGAACGCCCGGAACGTGCTCACGTCCAATACCATGACCGACGAGGTGGCCGGACGGCGCAGTGTGCCCTACACCGGCAGTTTCGTCCTCGATTACCAGGTGCCGCGCGTGCGCGGGTTCCGCGTGGGACTCAACGGCGTCTTCACGCCGAACTACAATGTCTACATCCGCGAGGGTGTGCCTTACCGTGCCGGAGCCTCGTTCCCGCTGAGCGGATATCTCATGTACGACCGCCGGATGTTGCAGCGCTACCCGACGACGTTCCGTCTGGGGCTCAACAACCTCTACGACCTGATGGTGGGCGACGGGCGTTACCGCGTGACGGGAGCGACTTCCTTCAGCACCACGCTGAATCGTCCGAACTACATCTACCGTTACGCGGAGCCGACGACGTGGACGCTTAGCGCCACCGTGAGGCTCTGACGGTTTCGGCGAGGACCCGACTGTGAGGAGTTCTCTCTGCCTCCGCCTCGCGTTCGTCGCGTTTGCGGGTGTGCCGTCCGCCCGAGCCGGTATCCTCGACTGGATTTTCCCGAAGCACGACATCCAGGTCATCACGGTGACGGATACGACGCCGGTGGGTGCCCTGCGCCGGCCGGTGTCGCCCGCCAACCCGGTCTACTATGTGGCGGTTAGCGCGGGGTTTCGTGATTTCGGTGGAATTGTGGCCGGGGAAAAAGCGCCACCGAAGGAGGCGGTCTACCAGGCGATGGGAAAAGTCCTTGCGAAGCAGGGCTACCTTCCGGCCGCAGAGGGCAAGCCGGCTTCGCTACTGCTGCTCTGGACCTGGGGCACGATGAACACGGACCGCGTCTATGGGTTCAACCCTGACGACACCGAGGGCCGGCAGGTCAACCGCCGCCAGCTCCTGCGCTTCATGGGCGCCTACAAGCTTGGACTTGTATCGAAAGATGCGAATGCGCTGATGGATGACACGCTGATGCAGGGCGTGCTTTTCCGTGACGCCGACCAGGACCTGATCAACGATCTGTCGACCGAGGATCTCTACGTGGCAGCGATCGCCGCCTACGATTACAGCGCCGCGACGCGTAAGGAAAAGGTGCTGCTCTGGACGACCAAGATCAGCTGTCCCTCGCGCGGCCTCGGCATGCCGGAGACGCTGCCGGTGATGCTTGCCCTCGCGGGCCCGAACATCGGCCGCGAGACGCCGAAACCCGTCGCGGTGAAGGCGACCGACAAGTTCAAGCCCGAGGTTAGAATCGGAGACCCGACGGTCGTGGAGTACATGCAGTCCAACGCGATCCCCGTCGCCGAGGTCGACCCCGCCAAGTCCGCGGACGCGAAGAAGCCCGCCTCAAAGGCGAAGCGATAAGCCGCCTCGCGCGTCCCAACACGGGCCGCTCCATCGGGAATTTCCGTGGGAACGGCTTGATGTAGCCGAGGCCGCCCGCCTCGGATCGGTCCGCGGGCTTTACGGCCGGGGGCGATTACGAGGTCCGGTATTCTCCACGGGCTAGTCCCCGAAGTGGTTTCGGCCTTCCTGAGCATGGGAATTTCGAAACCAGTATCCTTATATCCGAGGGGAGCGCCCTCGGCTACATCACGGGCTTCTCGACTGCAGATTCGGAAGGTGCGTTTGGTCGAGATCTCCGTGAATCCGCGCGTGAGTGCGGGAGGCGAATAGTGTTCGGTCGCTTTTGCTCCCGTGTAGCCGAGGCCGCCGGCCTCGGATCGGTCC
>JAURJO010000517.1 GCA_030832235.1 Verrucomicrobiota bacterium | reverse complement strand
GTCGTGAAGCTCACCCGCTGGCTCAACGCCCACGTGAACAAGTCCGACAGCTTCGCCCCGCAGGTCGTGCGGCAGGCCGTCGACAGCACCGGCAATGTCCCCAACCCGCACGGATACGCCACCGAGTGGGGGATCAGCGTCACCAGCCCCGACGGGAAGTTCAACGTGCGCGTCAACCGCTTCCAGACCAAGGAGCTCTACTCACGCGGCAGCGAGGTCGGCACGCTCGGCAACCGTTATCTCGACATGGAAGGCCGTCCCGACGGCAGCAACAACATCCAGGTCTCCTCGTTCCGTTACTTCTGCCAGCAGATCGCGCTCGGCCGTCTCGCCGCCGCCGGCAACGCCAAACCCTCCCAGATCGAGCTCGACCAGGCCGTCGCCAAGCTGATGGGCGTCTCGCAGGAGTGGTACAACCGACTCGTTTACTCCGGCCCGAGCCAGCCCCAGACCGTGGGCACGACCGACGTAAGCTCCAAGGGCTTCGAGCTCGAGGCCACCTACAACCCGACCCGCAACTGGCGCATGAAGTTCACCGGCTCGCAGACGCGCGCGCAGGATGACCGTGTCTCGCCTGAGATCTACAATTGGTGGCAGCAGCGCCTGCCGATTTGGACGAGCGTCCGCACCGACATCGTGCCGGGCGATGGCAAGGGCCGGCTCTGGTGGGACACCGCTCCCGGCACGTTCTATCCCGGTGGTGAGACGCGCACGCCGCAGACCCGCTGGATTCAGGATCAGTGGGGCGCCTACTGGGCGGCCGCCACCAACGCGGGCCGCCCGCGCACGCAAATGCGCGAGTACCGCTTCGCCGGCATCACCAGTTACGACATCACCGAGGGTGCGTTCCGCAACGTGACCCTCGGCGGCGCGCTGCGCTGGGAGAGCAAGGCCTCGATCGGTTTCCTCGCCGGCCCCGCGGAGACCAGCGGCCCGTACCAGGGTGCGGTGCTGTTCCTCGACAACAACAAGCCCGTCTGGGACAAGGCCCGCGCCTATCTCGACCTTTCCGCCAGCTACCGTTTCAAACTGCTCGGCGACAAGGTCCGCACCCGCGCCGCGCTGAACATAAAGAACGTAACCGAAGGTGGTCGCCTGCAGCCCATCGCGATCAATCCCGACGGCATGCCGTACGCCTACCGCATCGTCGATCCGCGGCAGTTCATCCTCTCGGTGAGCTTCGAGCTCTGATCCTGATCTTGGTGCCAGGTTTTTGCCCGCGGCTTGCGCCGCGGGCTTTTTTTTTAAACGTGAAAGATTCATGAAACCCATCCCCTGCTGCCGTCTGAAAACCCTTGCCGGCCTCTGCGCGGTCCTCGCCGTCGCGTTGCCGATCCGTTCCCAACAAGTCGCCCCGGTCACGCCCGCGCCCGAGACCGCCCGCAAGCCCGCGCCCATTCCGGTCACCTCCGGGGGTGACGAGACCGTCGTGCTTTCGCCGTTCACCGTCTCCACCGGAGCCGACCGCGGCTACCAGGCGCTCAACACCCTCTCCGGCACGCGCCTCAACTCGAAGCTCGAGGACCTCGGCGCCTCCATCTCCGTCATCACGAAGCAGCAGATGGATGACCTCGCGATCCTCGATCTCAACGACGTGTTCCTCTACGAGGCCAGCACCGAGGGCACCGGCAACTACACCCAGTTCACGCCGAACCGTAACGGCGGCATGATCGACGGCACCGCCAACGACCCGGCGCGCGCCAATCGTATCCGCGGCGTCGGCAGCCCCATCAGCGGCAGCGGCGTGAACATCGCGGTGGGGAACTTCTCCTCGAACAACAAGATCCCGATGGACAAGTACAACATCGACGCCGTCGAGATCTCCCGCGGGCCCAACTCCAACCTTTTCGGCCTCGGCGCCGCCGCCGGCACCGTCAACCTTGTGCCGTCGAAGGCCAACCTTTCCCGCATGGCCACGTCGACGTCCATCCGGGCCGACGACCGCGGCGGCCACCGGTTCTCGTTCGACGTCAACCGGCCGCTCATCACCGACAAGGCCGCGTTCCGCTTCTCCGCGGTCGACGAATCCAAAGGTTTCACCCGCAAGCCCGCCGAGGAGAAGATCCGCCGCTACTATGGCGCTGTGCAGGTGCGGCCGTTCCGCTTCACCACGCTCAACGCCTCCTTCGAGCACTACACCAATTTCTACCGCCGCCCCAACTCGATCACCCCGCGCGACACCACCTTCGAGTGGCGCGCCTCCGGGAGCCCGACGTTCGACCCCACGACCCAGCTCGTTTCCTACGCCGGCGGCCGCACCGCCGGCCCGTTCCCGGTCACGAATGAAAACACGCTCCTTCCCCCGGGCCTCATGGCCGGCGGCACCTACGGCCGCCTGGTCGTGTTCATGGATGGCAGCTCGGCCTCGCCGTACATCTCCCAGATGCGCACCGCGAATCCGGTGACGTCCGGCATCCCCTCGCCGTTCACCGCCAACAGCAATGTGCGCTACCTCCAGACCGGCACCGACATCTTCCGCCGCAAATCCAACCCGTTCCCGCTCTTCTTCGCGCCCGCCATCAGCGACAAGTCGGTCTACGACTGGGAGAACGTGAATTTCGTCGCCGCCAATTTCGGCGAGGACACGTCCTCCACGCTGCGCATCGAGGCCGAGCAGATCCTGCTCAACACCGGCACCCACCTCCTCGCGGTCCGCGGTGGGCACATGTACCAGAAATTCGACCGTTTTTCCCGCAGCGTGATCGATAACACCGACACGGTCCTTTACGTCGACGTGAACTCCAAGCTGCTCGACGGCCGCGCCAACCCGAACTTCCTGCGACCCTACGTCGAGGCCGTCGGTCCGTTCGACAACCGCAACCCCGAGGTCTTCGACACCCAGAACGCCGACCTCGCCTACCAGTTCACCCCGCGCAACCTGCCCCGCCTGCTCTCCTGGATCGGCACGCAGCGTCTCGCCGGCCACGCCGAGGTGAACCGCAACAGCAGCGCTACCTATACCTACGGTTACTGGGCCTCCGGCGACAACCCTTGGGTCAACCGCGCCAATCGTGTCAGCGGCAACCAGCTCGCCTACCGCTATTACCTGGGCGACGCCAACGGCCAGAACGTCGAGTACGGTCCGTCCACCTACCGCGAGTTCGGCGGCACCTACGGCGTGAACTGGTTCAACAACCTCACCGGCCGTTGGACGACCGAGAACGTCGCGTTCGACAACCTCGCCCGTGCCAGCACCGCCCGCCGCCGCGAGGAACTCCGCACGTTGAGCGTCACCGCCCAGAGCTACTTCCTGAACGATCGTCTCATCACCACGGTCGGCCTGCGCCGCGACCGCCGCCGCGAGCGCAACACCCTCCAGGCCGCCGTCAATCCCGCCACCGGCCTCGTCAGCTACGACAACTACTCCGTCTGGCAGGCGTGGACCGACGACGCCACCGGCCCGCTCGGCGCCGCCACCCGCGATTCCCAGCGCGGCGAGACCAAGACCTACGGCGCCGTCGTGCGGCCGCTGAGCTGGCTCAACCTGTTCTACAACCGTTCCGACAGCTTCTTCCCGCAGGTCGTGCGCTACGCCATGGACCTCAAGGGCGTGCTCCCCAACGCCAAGGGTGAGGGCAAGGACTACGGCGTCAGCTTCACCGCCCTGCAGGGGAAGCTGAACGTTAAGATCAACCGCTACGAGACCATGGAACTCGGCAGCCGCGCCGGTGAGATCGGCACCATCGGCAACCGCACGTTCCGCCTCGAGGGCCGCCCCGAGAACAACGGCATCCGCGACGCCAACGGTTTCTACCCGTGGGCGCTCAACCTCGCCACCAGCCGTTTCGCCAAGCAGGGCGTGTCCCCCACGCAGGCTCAGCTCACTTCCGCCACCGCGCGCATCATGGGCGTGACCGACGATTGGATGGCCACCTTCCTCGCCGCCGGTCCCGGCCAGCCGCAGACCAACGGCCTTTCGGACGTCCTCTCCAAGGGCTACGAGGTCGAGGCCACCTATAACCCCACGCGCAACTGGCGCATCAAGTTCACCGGCGCCCAGCAGGTCGCCCTCGACGCCCGCATCGGCTCCGAGCAGTACGACTACTGGCAGTCGCGCCTGCCGGTCTGGACCACCGCCAAGGACGACGAGGGTCGACTCTGGTGGAACACCATCCCCGCGCTCGGCGGCGACACCCCCGAGACCGCGTACTACAACGGCCTCCTTTCACCGTACCTCTTCGGCGTCGCCAACGTTGGCAAGCCCCGCACCCAGGTGCGCAAGTACCGCTGGAGCACCGTCACCAACTACTCGTTCACCGAGGGCATGCTGAAGGATTTCAACATCGGCGGCTCGATCCGCTGGGAGGACAAGGGCTCGATCGGCTTCTACGGCGCCGCGCCGTCCCAGCTGCCGGGCTCGTTCAAGGGTGTGATCCTCGAGCTCGATCCCAACAAGCCGATCTACGATCCGGCGCGTTACTACTACGACTTCTCGGTCGGCTACCGCACCCGGCTTCTCGGCGACAAGGTGCGCGCCAATGTGCAGCTCAACGTAAAGGATGTATTCGAGAACGGCCGCCTGCAGGCCGTCGCCGCGAACCCCGACGGCTCGATCTACGCCTGGCGCATCAAGGAGCCCCGCCAGTTCATCCTCACGGTCGGCTTCGACCTCTGACGCACCAGCGT
>JAURJO010000516.1 GCA_030832235.1 Verrucomicrobiota bacterium | reverse complement strand
TGTGACTATCACGGCACGGCAGGGCGGAAATGAAAACTACAGCGCCGCAACCGACGTGGGCCAGGCACTCACCGTTGAGCCGCTGCTGCCCGACTTCACCATCCCGGCGGCCTCCGCCGTGGCGCTCCAGGGCGGCTCGTTCCTCTTCGGTCCGGTCTCCCTTAACCCGCTGTCGGCCCCGGCGACCTTCTCGGCGTCGGCAAACCTGCCGGCCGGCCTGAAGATCGACGCCGCCACCGGCAACATCAGCGGCGTCCCCACCGCGGGCACCGGCACTGCGGTCTCTGTCACCATCACCGCGACAAACTCCAAGGGCAGCTCCTCCAAGAGCGTCAGCATCCTTGTCCAGCCGCCGGCGCCGGTCATCACTTCAGCCGCCGCCGCCGTCGCGACCGCAGGGCAGGCGTTTACCTACCAGACCATCGCGACTCCGCTCTCAGGGCTGACCTACGCCGTCAGTCCGTCGTCGGCGCCGGCAGGTTGGAACGCCCTCGCCATTTCCGGATCGGGTGTCCTCACCGGCACGCCGGTCGCGGGTGGCACGTACGTCTTCACGATCACTGCGACCAACGCGACGGGCTCCGCGAGCCTGCCGTTGGTCGTCACCGTTGCCCTGCCTCCGGACGCGCCTTCCTACGGGGGAATCACCAATCCTTCCGCTACGGCGGGAACCGCCTTTTCGTTCGCACCAAATTTCGGCACGAGTGCGCAACCCACCACCTACGCGCTTTCCGGCACCTTGCCGACGGGGCTGAATTTCAGTGCCGGAACCGGCGTGATTTCCGGCACGACACAGGTCACGGGGTCCTTCCCCATCTCGATCACGGCCACACGCGGGCTGTTGTCGGCCACGGCAAACCTCACGCTGGTCGTGAATCCGGCGGCGAACGCGCCCGTGGCCATCGTGGGTGGCGGCAGTGTGCGCACGGCCACCGTCGGATCCCTCTTCTCGGTCACGGTGACGGCGGATCCGGAGCCGACCGGCTTCACGATCAGTCCCGCGGCCCTGACGGAGGCCGGTCTCGCGGCGGGGGTTTTCGACAACGTCGCCAAATCCATCGTGATCTCCGGCACGCCGACGAAGGTTGGCACCTTCCAGATCCCGATCGTCGCGCAGAACACGGCCGGCGGCGGACAGCCCACCCTCCTGGTATTGACGGTGAATCCGCACCCGGAGGCGCCGCAGGTGGTCAGCACGCCGTCGGTCATAGCGCGGGTCGGCGAGCCGTTGAGTCCCTTCACGCTCGCGGCCAAATCAGCCGGGGCTGATATCGCGCCTCCGAACGTGACCTACGCCCTGCTGGGCGCCTTGCCCGCCGGGCTCGGCTTCGATGGCTCGACCGGTGTGCTGTCAGGGCAACCGTCTGCTGGTACGACCGGTTCGTACAAGGTCTTGTTCTCAGCCACCAAGGTGGGGGTACTCGGCGCCACCGGGCTCGGCCTGGAGGTCACGATCAACGTTCTCCCGCGGCTGTCTGTTCCGGAAATCACGAGCAACGGATCCGCGGCCGGTCAGGTCGGTCAGGCCTTCACTTACGCCATCTCGGCCACGAACACTCCGACGACGTTCAATGCCGCGCCGCTGCCGGCGGGGCTGACCCTCAACGGCGGTTTGATTTCCGGCGTGCCCACGACGGCGACCGGCGCATCTCCCTTCAGGGTCACGCTGAGCGCGTCCAACGGCGACGGCACGGGTAATCCGAAAGAGCTGTCCATCGCGATCGCTCCCGCGCCCGCCACCCCGGTGGTCACCAGCGCGTTGTCCGCTACCGGTCGCGTTGGACAGGCTTTCAGCTACAAGATCACCGCGAGCGAGTCCCCGACGTCATACGTCGCGCTCAATCTCCCCTCGGGCCTAGCGCTCGACGTGGCTTCCGGCCAGATCTCGGGCTCCCCGACCCAGGCTGGTACGTTTACGACGACCATTCGAGCGGCCAACGCCGCGGGGCTCGGCGCCGCGGAGTCCTTCGCGATTTCAATCAATCCCGCACCCAGCGCCCCGTTAATTTCGAGCGCACCGACCGCAACGGGTGAAGTGGGTGTGCAATTGAGCTACCAAATTTCGGCGACGCCCGCTCCTTCGAGTTACGCGGTTTCCGGCGCACTCCCTTCCGGTCTAACGCTCAACTCAACCACTGGTTTGATCAAAGGCAGTCCCACCCTAGCTGGAACCTATGCGATTGGGGTGACGGCCACGGGTGAGGGTGGCACCAGTCTGCCGCAAAGCGTGGTTTTCACGATCAAACCTTCGGCTCTTGCCCCCTTGGTGACCAGCCCCGGTACCGCTTCGGGCAATGTGGGTTCATCCTTCTCTTACCAGATCGATGCCACGAATCCGCCACTCGTCACTCGGGATGCCGTGAACCTGCCGCCGGGCCTGGTGGTTAATCCTTTCACGGGTCAGATCACCGGCACGCCCACCGCCGTAGGCACCATCGTGGCGAGCCTCGTCGCAACCAACGGCGTAGGCGCTGGTCCGACCCGCGACCTCACTATCGTGATTGGCCCGTCGCTTTCCGCCCCCGTGATATCCGGCGCCATGTCGGTGTCCGGGCAGGTCGGGGTTTCCTTCAGCTACGGCATAACAGCCAGCGGGACGCCAACCTCATACGAACTCACCGGCGCGCCCGCCTGGATGCTGCTCAATACCACCACAGGAGTGATCACCGGAACGCCCACAGCTCCGGGCAACTTTGCGGTTTCCGCCGTCGCCCGGAATGCGGCGGGTGTCAGCGCTCCTTTCCCGATGACCGTGAACGTCGCTCCAGCCGCGAACACCCCGGTCATCACCAGTTCCCAGACGGCTTCCGGAACGGTCGGAGTGCCGTTCGTGAAGTACACCATCGCCTCCAATCCCCAAGCGACATCCTACTTGGCTACGGGTCTTCCCCCGGGGCTTTCGTTAAATGGAACACTTGGGGAAATCACCGGCACCCCAACGGCGTCCGGCACTTACTCGGTGTCCATTTTCGGCACCAACGCTAACGGGCAGGGCGCAACCGTGAAAGTCACGATCACCATCTCCCCCAGCATCACCTTCGGAAACTGAGACTCCAGACTTACAGCATTCCCATGAATTTCCGATTTCTCTCGCTCCTTCAGGCGGCTTTCGCGTTCGCGCTAGCCGCCGCGACTTCATCCTTGGCCATTGGCCAGACGGTTATCAACGCTCCCGCGGGCAAGGTGGGCGTCGACTACGCCTCCTATAAGATCAACTCGTCGGCGTCCGGAACCGTCGTTTACGCCGCCACCGGCCTACCGCCGGGCCTTGGCATTAGTTCCTCGCAGGGCACGATCACCGGCACGCCCACGACGTCCGGGACTTACACCGGAACCGTCTCGATCACCGATTCCAACGGTTTCGTTAACTCGGCGACAATTGTGATCGCGATCGATGCCGCCGCCGGCACGCCTTCCATCTCGAGTGCTACGACGGCCTCGGGAACTGTGGGCTCCGCCTTTACTGCCTACACGGTGACGGCTTCAGTGCCTTCAGGGGCGAATCCGGTCACTAGTTTCAATATTGGAGCTCTGCCGCCCGGTCTTTCCGTGGGGGGAACGGCGACTGCGCCGACCATTACCGGCACGCCGACGGCTTCTGGTGCCTATTCGGTCACCCTCAGCGCCAACAGTGCCTCCGGCACAGGGGCTACCAGTACGCTGACAATTACCATTGCTCCGGCGCTCACGGCTCCGGTGATCAGCGGTAGTAACGCCCAAACGGTCGCGATCAACGGCTCCTTCAACTATTCGATCACCGCGAGCAATAGTCCGACCTCATACGAGGCGTCCGGTTTGCCGGTGGGGCTTTCCTTAAACTCCGCCACGGGTCAGATCAGTGGCACAGCCTCCGCGCCGGGAGTTTATCCGGTGACGCTTCGCGCTTATAACGCTTCCGGGGCCGGCGCACCGTTCACGCTGACGATCACGGTCGGTTCCCTGCCGGTGATTTCAAGTGCGACGACCGCCTCGGTGAACGTCGGAATGCCCTTCTCCTACGTGATCGCCGCATCTCCGGCGGCGACCAGTTACAACATCGGTAACCTGCCCGCCGGGCTGACCGCCAACACGACGACCGGTGCGATTTCGGGAACGCCCACGACAGCCGGCACTTTCAATGCTTCGATCAGCGCCAATAATGCCACGGGCACTGGCGCTTCGGTCACGTTGGCGATCACCATCGGTAATGCCCCGGCCATCACGAGTCTGTTGACGGCGAGCGGGACGGTGGGGACCTCGTTCAGCTACGCCTTGGCGGCCACAAATTCGCCGACCGACTACACCGTGGGCACACTGCCGGCGGGGCTTAGTTACAATTCCGGAAACAAGACGATCTCCGGTACGCCGCAAGTCTCTGGGACAAACCCCGTGCAAATCTCGGCGAGGAATGCGACGGGCGACGGGCCTGCTTCCACATTGGTCATCACTATCGCAGCAGCGTCATCCGGTGGTGGTTCCTCGGGCGGTGGCGGTTCGTCCGGTGGCGGCGGCACGTCTGCGACTCCCCCGCCGGTCATCGTATCCGCTCCGGCCAGCCAGTCGGTTATTGAAGGTGTGTCGTTGACCCTGTCGGTCTCCGCCACCGGCTCGGGCTTGAACTTCCAATGGTTCAAGGATGACAAGCCTCTCACGGGCTCCCAGTCCGCCACCTATGTGATCAGCGCCGCGTCGGCGGCCAGCGCCGGTTCGTATTACGTCTACGTCTCCAACACGGGTGGCGGGGTGACCAGCGCCAAGGCGACGGTCACGGTCAATCCCGCGCCCACCGCGGGCCCGACCATCTCGGCCCAGCCATCCTCGGCTTCGGTAGCCTTGGGCGGTGCCGTCACCTTCTCGGTCTCTGTCTCCGGTCCCGGTCCGTTCACGTACCAATGGCGTAAAGACGGCGCGGCGATCGCCGGCGCCACTTCCGCGACGCTCGCGCTGACAGGTGTCACTGCGTCCCAATCCGGCAGCTATTCGGTGGTGATCACCAACGCTGGCGGCAGTGTCACGTCCGACGCCGCCGCTCTCACCGTGGGGGCGCCCGCCGTTGCCGGTACCTACTTCGGCTCCTTTGCCGGCGGTGGCGGTTCCTTCGGACTCTTGGTCCGCGCGGATCGCTCAGCGGTTTATCTGGGCTATGTTCCCGCTTCAAAGACGGTGCTGTTCAGCAAGGACCTAACTGTCAGTGCCACCGGAGGATTCTCGTTCTCGCAGCGCGTCGGCTCAGCCGCAGCGAGCGAGGGCGAACCCGCCCGCGCAGCCGCCGACACTGAAATAGTGGTTGTCGGTGTGATCGCGGCTGACGGCACGGTTTCCGGATCGGTTTCATCGCTCAACCTCGCCTTCACCGCTCCCGCTGGAGCCGCTTCTGGCGCCACTTCCTCGGTGGCTGGGTTTTACCAGGCGGGTGCGGCGGGAAGTTCAGCGCAAAGCCTGACCCTGATCGGGCCGGCGGGCGACGCGTTGGTGGTTAATGTTGGCGCGGGCGCAGCTGATGGCGGCCGCGGAACAGTCGCCGCCGACGGCAAGCTGACGGTAACTACCGCGGGAAATGTGGCGGTAACGGGAAGCGTCACGCAGGGGGCGCTCTCCGTCTCGGTTGGAACCACCCGTTACGCCGGTACGACGGACTCGCGTAATGAGCGTCTGCTCAACGTGTCCACGCGCAGTCTCACCGGAACCGCCAGTGACACGCTTATCGCCGGTTTCGTGGTTAGCGGGACCGAGTCCAAATCGGTACTCATTCGCGGCATCGGCCCCACCTTGGCCAACTTCGGGGTGAGCGGTGCGCTTTCCGCCGTGCGCCTCGAAATTTTCCGCGGACAGACATCGGTCGCGGTCGGAACGGATTGGGGTGTCGCCGCCAATAATCCGTCGGACATTGCGGCCGTTTCGGCCCGCGTCGGCGCGTTTGCCCTGCAGACAAATAGCCGTGACGCCGCGCTGGTGCTCAATCTTGCGCCCGGCGCATACTCGGCGGTGGTTACCGGTCAGTCCGGCGCCTCCGGAGTCGCGTTGGTGGAGGTCTATGACGCCACTTCCGGCGCAATTCCGCTCGCCCAACGCGTCGTGAACATCGCCACGCGAGCGACCGCCGGCACGGGTGACAATGCTCTGATCGCAGGATTCTATGTCGGCGGTTCCGTGCCGAAACGCGTCCTGATTCGCGGTATCGGCCCTGCGCTCACTCAGTTCGGTGTAACGGGCGCACTAGCCCGCCCGCAGTTGTCGGTTGCGTCCGGCGCGACCGTTCTAGCGTCGAATTCCGGTCTCGCCTCCTCAGCGGACGCCACGGCGATCATTGCCGCCGCCTTGCAGACCGGGGCATTTGCGCTTCCGGCCAATGCCGCGGACGCCGCGATTCTCATCAACCTCGCCCCCGGCGCCTACACCGCGCAGGTGTCGGGTGTGGGTGGCACCACGGGTGTAGCGCTCGTAGAGGTCTACGAGGTTCCCTGATTACGCGGAAGGGAGGGCCCCGCGAGAGGCACTCCTTAAGCAGCCAACCCGGGTCAACGAAGCCGGTTCGCAACCGCGAACCGGCTTCAGCCTATCCAGAGGCGGGCGTTACGGAAGAAACGCATCCAGGGGCTGTCTTCGGCCCAGCCTTCGGGCGTCCAGCTCATGCAGGCGGAACGGAAGACGCGCTCGGGGTGGGGCATCATGATCGTCACGCGCCCGGTGGTCGTCGTGAGCGCGGTCATGCCGAACGGGGAGCCGTTCGGATTAAGCGGATAAGCGGTGGTCGGCTGGTGGCGGTTGTCGACGAACCGCGCAGCGACCAGACCCGACTCACTGCAGCGGCGGGCCGCGGCCTCATCGGGAAACTCCGTTCGGCCTTCCCCATGCGCGACGGCGATGGGAACCACGGAGCCCTCCATGCCGGCGAAGAGCACGCTCGGGCTGCGTTCGATGCGCACTGAGACGTAACGCGCCTCGTAGCGTTCGCTCTCGTTCTGCACGAAGCGCGGCCAGAGATCGGCCCCCGGTATAATCGGGCGCAGGTTACTCATCATCTGGCACCCGTTGCACACACCGAGGGCAAAGGTGTCCTCGCGCTCAAAGAACGCCGCGAACTCCGCGCGCGCGCGCTCATTGAACAGGATACTCTTCGCCCAGCCCTCGCCGGCCCCAAGCACGTCGCCGTAGCTGAAACCGCCGCACGCAGCGAGGCCGCGGAAGTCGCGGAGGTTCACGCGGCCCCCGAGAATGTCCGACATGTGCACGTCGACCGCGCGGAAACCCGCCCGGTGGAACGCCGCAGCCATCTCGACTTCGCCGTTCACGCCTTGCTCGCGCAGGATGGCGATCGGCGGTCGTCCGGAAAGATCGCGGCCCACTTCAACCGTGAAGCCGATCTTCGGCGTGATGCCCGGATCATCGCGGTCGAGGCGCAGCCGGTGCTCCGATTCCGCACAGGCCGGATTATCGCGGAGCGACGCGATCCGCCGCGTCACGTCGGACCAGATGTCGCGCAGGGCAAACAAATCCTCGTCGAGCATCACTCGGCTGCCCTGCCGCACGATGAAGCGATGTCCTTCGGCCAGCCCTCCGATGCTCGAAACCAATCCGCCGATGCCGTGCTTCTCGAAGGCCGCCCGCACCGCGGCCTCGTCGGCCGCGCGCACCTGCAGCACGGCGCCGAGTTCTTCGGAAAAGAGGGCGGCGAATGAATCTCCGGCCGGCAGATCGAGCCTCACGCCGGTGTGACCGGCGAAGGCCATTTCCACCGCCGTGGCGAAAAGTCCGCCGTCGGAGCGGTCATGGTAGGCGAGGAGGTGGCCCGCGGCGCCGAGTTCCTGAATGGTCTCCCAGAACGCGCGCAGCTCCGCGGCCGAGTCGACGTCCGGCGTGGCGTCGCCAAGCTGCGAATAGACCTGGGCGAGAATCGATCCGCCCAAGCGGTTGCGGCCGCGGCCGAGATCGGCGAGCAGCAGCACCGTGCCGGGCTCCTGGCGCAGCTGCGGCGTGAGGGTGAGACGCACGTCGGTCACCGACGCGAAGGCCGAGACGATAAGCGACACGGGCGCGGTCATGCGCCGGGAGGTCCCGTCCTGTTGCCAGACGGTCGACATGCTCATCGAGTCCTTGCCCACTGGAATGGTGATCCCCAGCGCCGGGCAAAGCTCCATGCCCACGGCCTGCACGGCGGCGAAGAGATCGGCGCCCTCTCCGGGGACCGCCGGCGCGGCCATCCAGTTGGCGCTGAGGTTCACGCGTCCGATGTCGCCTACCTGCGCGGCCGCAAGGTTGGTGAGTGCCTCCCCGACGGCGAGGCGGGCTGAGGCAGCCGCGTCGTTGAGCGCGACGGGCGTGCGTTCGCCCATGGCCATGGCCTCGCCGGTGGTGACGTCGTAAGCGGCGGCGGTGACGCCGCAATCGGCCACGGGCACCTGCCACGGTCCCACCATCTGGTCGCGGGCGATCAGACCGCCGAGGGTACGGTCGCCGATGGAGATGAGGAACGTCTTGTCGGCCACGCTCGGGTGAGCGAGGACGCGCCGCGCGGCTTCAGCTACGGTCGTGCCCGCAGGCAAGGCGAGGGGAAGGCGGGGCCGCGCGACGGACCGCTCCACCCGGTGCATCCGCGGCGGTTTGCCGAGCAGCACCTCCAGCGGCATATCGATCGGCGTGTTGCCGAAATGCGGATCGGCCAGCACCAGCCGGCGTTCCTCGGTGGCCTCGCCTACCACGGCGAACGGGCAGCGCTCCCGTTCGCAGAGCGCCGCAAACTCGGCCATGCGGGCCGCCGGAATCGCGAGCACGTAGCGCTCCTGCGACTCGTTGCACCAGATCTCCAGCGGCGACATTCCCTGCTCGTCGCAGGGCAACGCGCGGAGATTGAAGCGTCCGCCGCGTCCGCCGTCGTTGACCAACTCGGGCAGGGCGTTGGAAACACCGCCGGCGCCGACATCGTGGATG
>JAURJO010000515.1 GCA_030832235.1 Verrucomicrobiota bacterium | reverse complement strand
GCGCTGCTGCGCCGCGCGAAGGATGTGCTGGTGCCTAAGTACGGCGTCGAGTTGGCCAAGCCGACCTACATTGAGATCTTCGCGGACCAGCGCGATTTCGCGGTGCGCACCTTCGGGTTGCCGGATGTCGCCGGATTCCTCGGCGTGTGCTTCGGGCGCGTGGTGACGGCCAACAGTCCCGCGACGGGCAACTCGGCGGTGAATTGGGAGGCGGTGCTGTGGCACGAGTTTTGTCACGTCGTGACCTTGCAGATGACGCGCAACCGCATGCCCCGCTGGCTGAGCGAGGGCATTTCGGTGCACGAGGAGCGCAACGCTAACCCCGCGTGGGGCAACCGCCTGAATCCCGAGTATCGCGAAATGATTCTGGGCGGCGAGATGGCGCCGGTGGCGAAACTCAGCGCGGCGTTCCTGGCGCCGAAGACGCCGCGGCACCTCCAGTTCGCGTACCTGCAGTCGTCCCTGGTGGTCGATTACATCGTGGCGAAGCACGGTATCGACGCCCTCCGCGGCGTCCTCGTCGACCTGCGCGAAGGCATGGAGATCAATGCGGCGCTGGAAAAACGCACGCTGCCGATGCCGGAGCTGGAGAAGGCCTTCGCTGACTATGCGCGCGGCCGCGCCGAGCAATTGGCGCCCGGGCTTGATTGGGACCGGCCGGAATCGGGAGTTTTCCTCGTGGAAGGTTCCACGGACCTCACGACCTTTTCGGCGAAGAATCCCGATAATTATTGGGCGCTGAAGGCAAAGGCCGAGCGTCACGCCGCGAAGCAGGAATGGAGGGAGGCGCTCCTGCCCCTGCGGCGGCTCGTCGAACTCTACCCCTCACAAAAAGGAGCCGGCTCGGCGCATCGTCCGCTTGCGGCGGCGCTGCGCGCCCTGGGCGACACCGCCGGCGAGATGGAGGCCTTGCGCCGCTGGGCCGAGGTCGATGACGAGGCCACCGACGCCTATCTTCGCCTGATGGAACTGGCCTCGGCGGCCAAGGACTGGCCGCTGGTTGTCGCGAGCTGCGAGCGCTTTCTCGGGGTGAATCCGCTCGTGCCGCCGCCGTACCGCTTTCTCGCCCGCGCGGCCGGAGCGACCGGTAATGACTCCACGGCGGTGATCGCGTGGCGAACGCTGCTGCAATTGGACGTGCCGGAACGCGCCGAGGCCAATTACGAGCTCGCACGTCTGATGTTTCGCCGCGGCGACCGCGATGCGGCCCGGCGCCACGTGCTGCTGGCGCTGGAGGAGACTCCGCGTTTCCGCGAGGCCCTGGTTCTGCTGCGCGAGATCAATGCCCCGGCGGTCGGAGGTACCCAATGAGGAGGCCGCTCGGACTGCTCCTGGTTTTCTGCGCCGCCGCCGGCCTCGCGTTGGGCCAGCGGTACGGCCGCGGCTTCTGGGGAGGTGGGGAGAGTCCCGTGGGTCCCGACGTGCGCACGGCCCGAGAGATCCCTTCGCACAGTACGGGAACGCCGGAGTGGGAGAACCCGAAGGGGTTCGAGGGCGACGTCTTCACGTTCACGCGGATCCGCTACACCTCGGGTCGGCGCGGGTATTACGGCCGCCGCGGCGGCAGCTGGTCGACGGATTGTCCGGACAGCGATCTTAACCTGTCCTACCGCCTCCAGCAGATGACGTCGATCAAGTGCAGCCCCGACGGCCGCATCATCGAGCTGACTGATGCGGAACTCGGTTCGTACCCGTGGATCTACATCGTCGAGGCCGGTGCATTGCAGTTCTCGGATCAGGAGGTGGCGGCGTTAAGAAAGTATCTGCTGAATGGCGGATTCCTGATGTTTGACGACTTCTGGGGCGAGTCGGCGTGGCAGAACGTCGAGCGCGAGATGAAGCGTGTTTTTCCGGAGCGCGCATTCGGCGAGCTCGCTCTTGATCACCCGCTTTACAGCTGTGTCTTCCAGATTAAAGCCAAGGGCCAGGTGCCGAACGTCCGCACCGGTGAGGAAAGCCAGCACACCGGGGTGACGTGGGAGAATCACGACGGCGACACGCAGACCGTCCACCACCGCGCGATCCACGACGACAAGGGGCGCATGATGGTCTTCGCCGCGCACAACACCGACAACGGCGACGGCTGGGAGCGCGAGGGTGAGTACGAGTATTACTTCAAGAATTTCTCGGAGAAGATCGCGTATCCCCTCGGGATCAACGTGGTGTTCTACGCCATGACCCACTGATGCGCGCGCGATCGATGTTTCTTTTTCTCGCCGCCACGTTGCTGGCGCCGCTGTCCGCCCAGCCCGGTCCGCGCGCGGCGAGGCCGGCGCCCCCGGGGAACGAGGCGGATGCGCCGAGCTCTTGGGTCCGCACCGAGGGCAGCGGAATGGTCGACGAGGCCAACGTGCGTACGGCGCGCGAAGTCGACTCCCACAGCACCGGCACGCCGAACTGGGCGAATCCGCCCGGCTTCGAGAAAGACGTGTTCACGTTCGCCCGCTCCGTCTTCAAGGCGGGGCCGACCACCGCGCCCTCGCCGGTTTTTCACCGCGGCCGCAGCATCGGCTGGTGGGTCGATTTCCCGGACGCCGATTTGAATCTTTCGTACCGGTTGCAGCAGCTGACCTCGATCCGCGCGGATCCCGACGGCCGCGTGCTGCGCCTCACCGAGCCGGAGCTGAACGATTACCCATTCCTCTACATGACGCATCCCGGCTACATGCAGCTGCGGGACGCCGAGGTCGCGAACCTGCGCAAGTACCTGCTGGCGGGTGGCGTGATCGTGGTGATCGATTTCTGGAACTCGATCGAGCTGGCTGGCTTCACGGGACAGATGAAGCGCGTGCTGCCCGAGCGTTCGTTCACCGACCTCACGCTCGACCACCCGCTTTTCACCTGCGTGTACGACCTCAAGACCCAGCTGAAGTCCCTGCAGACGCTGCAGGTTCCAACCATGCAATTCTGGAACCGCGCGCGCCGCGACGGCGACCCCAACGCTCCGCTGCAGATCGACCGCGGTCCCGACTCCGATCGCATGGCGGTGAAGGCCATCCTCGACGACCGCGGCAACATCATGGTGATCGCATTCCATAACAGCGACATCAGCGACGGCTGGGAGCGCGAGGGTGAGAACGCCGACTACTTCGCCGTCTTCTCGGAGAAGATCTGCTATCCGCTCGGCGTGAACCTCGTGTTCTACCTGATGACTCACTGAGCCTCGTTCCCTCGCGCCCTCCCTTTCCGTTTTCCCCTTTCATGAGCATCCCCGAATCCGCCACCCCACCGGCCGTCCCGGCCTCCGCCCCGACCCTCGCCACGGAGCGCGACACCGCCGAGCGCCTGATCGCCGGCCGCGCCCGCATCGACGCCGAACTGGGCAAGGTGATCGTCGGCCAGCGCGACGTCATCGAGCAGATCCTTCTCGCGCTGCTCGCCGGCGGCCACTGTCTGATCACGGGCGCGCCGGGCCTCGCCAAGACCCTCCTCGTGAAGTCGATCGCGCAGGTCTTCCACCTGCGGTTCGCGCGTATCCAGTTTACGCCCGACCTCATGCCGGCCGACATCACCGGCACCGAAATCCTGCAGGACGACGGCAATGGAGGCCGCCGGCTCGCCTTCGTGCGCGGTCCGGTCTTTGCCAACATGGTCTTAGCCGACGAGATCAACCGCACGCCGCCCAAGACCCAGGCGGCGCTGCTTGAGGCCATGCAGGAGCACCAGGTCACGGCTTCCGGAGTGCGCCACCCGTTGGAGGAGCCGTTCTTCGTGCTCGCGACACAGAATCCCATCGAGATGGAGGGCACCTATCCGCTGCCGGAGGCACAGCTCGACCGTTTCATGTTTAACGTCGTGATGGACTACTTGCCCGTCGCCGACGAGGTGGCGGTGGTGACGCGCACGACCGCCGGCCGGCCGGCGCCGATCGAGGCGCTCTTCACCGGCGAGGATGTCCAACGCTTCCATGACTTGGTGCGCAAGGTGCCGGTCGCAGAGGAGATGGTGCGCTATGCTGTCGCGATCGCGGCCTCCTCGCGTCCCCGGCAGCCGGGCGTACCTGCGTTCGTCAACGACTGGGTGAGCTGGGGCGCAGGCACACGCGCCGCGCAATTCCTGATTCTCGGCGCCAAGGCCCGCGCGCTCCTGCGCGGCCGCGCCCACGTGACGGCCGAGGATATCCAGGCGCTCGCGCTGCCCACGCTGCGGCATCGTATATTGCTTAACTATCGCGCCGAGGCGGAGGGCGTCCGCGTGGAGGATGTCATCCAGCGCCTCGTGGCGGCCGCCAAGGCCCCGATGGCGAACGGCTGAACAAGCATCTTTCCCAGCGATGTCCGTCGCTCCCGAATCCGGCCTGTCCGCGGCCCGTTTGATCGATCCGCGGGCGCTCATGAGCATCCGCAGCCTCGAACTGCGGGCGCGAGCGGTCGTGGAGGGATTCT
Source organism: Verrucomicrobiota bacterium (assembly GCA_030832235.1). GTDB lineage: Bacteria > Verrucomicrobiota > Verrucomicrobiia > Opitutales > Opitutaceae > ER46. The sequence goes on along the minus strand of JAURJO010000515.1, from coordinate 17,143 downwards.
GGAGCGGGCTGCATCGCAGCCCGTACCACGGGTTCTCGGTCGAGTTCACCGAGTACCGGCAGTACACCCCCGGGGATGACCCGCGGTACATCGACTGGCGCGTTTTCGCGCGGAGCGACCGGTATTACCTGAAGCGCTACGAGGACGAGACCAACCTGCGCGTCCACCTGTTGTCGGATCAAAGCCGGTCGATGGACTACGGCTCGCGCGGTTTCACCAAGGCCGTGTACGCGGCGACGCTGGCGGCCACGCTCGCGTACTTTCTCCACCGGCAGGGCGATGCGGTGGGATTGCTCACGTTTGATGACCAGGTGCGCGACTACCTGCCTCCGCGGAACCGCGCCAGCCACCTGCGGCAATTGATGCTCGCGCTCGAGAAGCCCTCGGCTGGTCGCGGCACCAATCCGGTCGCGGCGCTGGAGAGGATCACCGCGCTCACGCGAAAGCGCGGCCTCGTCGTGCTCATTTCGGATCTGCTCGCGCCAATGGGCGAACTGGAGCGCGAACTCACCGCGCTTTCCGCGTGCGGACACGAGCTGGCGGTCTTCCAGGTGCTGGATCCGGTGGAACTCGACCTCGGGTTGCCGCAGCCGGCGTTGCTCGAGGACGTGGAGTCCGGCAAGCTCCTCTACATCGACCCGGCGCAGGCGCGCGAGGAGTACCGGCGCCGGCTCGACGCGCATTCCGCGGCGGTAGAGGCGTCGTGCCGCCGACTGGGCGCGGCGTTCCACCGCATCTCCACGGCGGAGCCGCTTGAGCTCTCGCTCTTCGAATTCCTGCAGGCACGCATGCGCCGCGGCCGGCTGGTGCGACGCGCGCCGGGAGGGAGCCGCGGATGAATTTCCTCGCCCCGCTTTTTCTGCTCGGAGCCATCGCGGTGGCCGGGCCGGTGATTTACCATCTGGTCCGTCGCACCACGCGCGAGCGGCTGCCCTTCGGCTCATTGATTTTCCTGCAGCCGAGCCCGCCGCGGCTGTCGCAGCGGCACCGTTTCGAGCACATCCTGCTTCTCATCCTGCGGTGCCTGGCGCTCGCGTTGCTCGCGTTCGCGTTCGCGCGTCCGTTCCTGCCGCGTGCTCCCGAGGACGATCCGTCCGCGGCACGGCCGGCACGCTTGGTCATCCTCATCGACACCAGTGCCAGCATGCGCCGCGAGGGCGTGTGGCCGGCCGCCGTCGCCCGCGCGAGTGATTGGATCCGACGGGCCGGCCCCGCCGACGAGCTGACACTCATGACATTTGACCGCGCCGTAACCACGGTGCTTCCCGCCGACGAATGGCGGCGCGCCGCCCCGGGTGATCGGGCCCCGCTGGCGGCGGCCCGCGTCGAGGCGGTAAAGCCCGGCTGGGGGTCAACCCGCTTGGGCTCGGCGCTCGCCGCCGCGGCCGAAGCCCTCGCGGACGCCGACGGCAAGGCGGCCCCGGGGCCGCGGCGTATCATCCTCGTGAGCGACCTGCAGGCGGGCAGCCGACTCGACGCTCTGCAGGCGTACGAGTGGCCCAAGGGCGTTGAACTTTTGCTCGAGCCGGTCACCGCTTCGCGGCCGACCAATTCCGGCGTGCAGGTGATGGCCGATGGGCCCGATGTCGCGCGTCCCGCCGATGCTCCCGCCCGGGTGCGCGTGAGCAACGCGGCCGACGCGAAGCGCGAGCAGTTCCAGATCGGTTGGGGAACGGGCGAGGCGGGCGGGGCGAGGATCGACGCCTACGTGCCGCCCGGGCAGAGCCGGATTTTTCTGCTCCCCCGCGTGAAGGGTATTTCGGCGGACACGGTCACGCTCACGGGCGACGACGAGGATGTCGACAACCGCTCGTTCGCGATTCCGCCGGTGCAGCAGCGCCCGCAGGTTGTGTGGCTCGGATCGGAGGCGCCGGATGATGCGAAGCAGACGCTCTTCTTCGTGCGGCGGGCTTTCGTGGAGACCCCGCGGGCGGCGGTGCAGGTCGCGGCTCGTGCGACGATGCCTCCGCCCACCGAACTGGGCGCGGCCACGCTCATCTTTGCGTCGGGCGTGATCGATTCCTCCGTCGCTGCGGGTCTGCGCGCGCAGGCTGAAGCTGGGCGCACGGTGGTGCTGGTCCTGCGGAGCGCGGACGCGGCGGGCGGGGTCGCCCTCGGGGTGCTCGCCGGTACCTCGCCCGTCGCGTTGAGCGAGTCCAAGGCCGGCGGTTACGCGATGCTGGGTGAGATCGATTTTCGGCATCCGCTCTTCGCGCCGTTCGCTGATCCGCGTTTCAGTGATTTCTCAAAGATACGGTTTTGGCGTTATCGCCGGGTCGACGCTGCCGCGCTGCCGGGGGCTCGCGTGCTGGCGAAGTTCGATTCCGGTGATCCGGCGTTGCTGGAGATCCCCGCGGGTCGCGGCCGGGTGGTGGTGTTCGCGTCGGGCTGGCAGCCCGACGACAGCCAGCTCGCGGTTTCCTCGAAGTTCGCGCCGTTGATGTGGTCGCTGCTGGAGAACGCCGGCGGCGTGGGCGAGTTCGTGACCCAATATACCGTGGGCGAACCGGTGGCGTTGCCTGCCGAGGCCGCTGGCGCGATCGTCACGACGCCCTCGGGGGACACGGTGACGCTGGAAGCGGGTAAGGCGACCTTCACGGCGACATCCGAACCGGGAGTCTACCGGGCGGCCGCGGCGGGGCGGGAGTGGCGTTTCGCGGTGAACCTTGATCCGTCCGAGAGTCGGACCGCGCCGCTGAGCCCGGAGGAACTGGAGCAGGCGGGGGTGCCGGTCTCGCGTGCCGTGAGCGCGCCTCAGCCGGAAACGGAGCGGCGGACGTTGCTCCAGGGGGTGGAGGCGGAAAGCCGCCAGAAGCTTTGGCGCTGGCTGATTGCGGCCGCGCTCGCGGTGTTGTTGATTGAAACGGTGTTCGCCGGTCGTGCTTTGCGGCGCGCCGGCGCCACCGGCGGGGAGATCACGTCATGAACCATCTTTTTCTTAAATCCCGTCTGGATCGCGCGGCGGGCCGCGCCCGCGCCCTCTCTATCTGGCGGACCCTCGCGGCCTGCTGGGCCGGCGGCGCGTTGCTCGCGATCGTCGTGGCGGGAGTAGCACGTTTCACCGGAGGCCTGCCGGCCTTCGCGCTGCCGCTGGTACTGGTAGCGACCGGTATGACGGCGGTGGTTCTGCTGCTGCGCCGACTGGTGCGGCGCACGGATTACCGCTCGCTGGCCCGCCGGATCGAGCGCCGGCATCCGGAACTCGACGGCATCCTCATCACCGCGGTGCAGCGCGATGCGGAGGCCGGCAAGGATCCAGGTTACCTCGAGCAGCGCTTGTTGCAGGAAGCGACGGCACGCAGCCAGGAGCAGGATTGGCGCGACATCGTTCCGCGCGCGCGGCTTTGGTCGTGGGTCGCCCTGAATCTCGCGGCGCTGGTGATGTTCACCTTCGCGTTGGGCGGTCTCCGCGTCACGCCGGTGCTCGGCGAGAAACCGGCCTGGGTGAGCCGCGAGGGCGTGGCGGTCACGCCCGGCGACACGGCGATTGAGAAGGGTGAAAGCCTCGTCGTGCTCGCGCGTTTCTCCGGAGCGCTGCCGCCGGGGGTGAATCTCGTCGTTCGCGCTTCCGGCGCGGCGCCTCGCACGATCCCGCTCGTGAAGAGCCTCGCCGACCCCGTTTTCGGCGGAAGCGTCACCGAGGTCGCCACGGATCTTGTCTATCACCTGGAGTACCGCGGCGAACGGACGCGCGAATTCAAGGTCACCGTCTTCGAGCACCCGCGTCTCGAGAGGGCTGACGTGGTGCTGAATTACCCGGAGTACACGCGGCTTCCCCCGAAACGCATCGAGGACACCCGCCGTGTGAGTGCGGTCGAGGGCACGCGGCTGGATCTGACCCTCCAACTGAACAAGCCGGTGAAGTCCGCGCGTCTGGTCGCCCGGGGCGAAGGTGGCGAGGCGATCGAGCTCAAGGTTTTCCCGGATCGCGCCGTCGCTGCGCTCGAAGGTTTTACCCCGGCGAAAAACTCCACTTACGACGTGAAGCTGGTCGATGCCGACAATCGCGCGAACAAGGTGGCCGCTTCCTTTGTCTTCGATGTGCAGCCGAACCGGCCGCCGGAGATCAAGCTCGCCCTGCCGCGAGGCGACATCCGGCCGTCGGCGCTGGAGGAGGTCACGTTTGACGGCACGGTGTGGGATGATTTCGGGATTCCCGCCTACGGCATCGGCTACTCGCTGGCCGGCGGGGAGACGAAGTACGTCGAGCTCGGTCGTGACGCCGCCGCCCGCGAGAAGCGGATGTTCGGCCATCTGCTGAGCCTTGAGACGCTCGGCGCGAAGCCGGACGACCTGGTATCGTGGTTCGCGTGGGCCGAGGATATCGGGCCCGACGGCAAGGTGCGCCGCACCAATGGCGACCTGTTTTTCGGCGAGGTGCGGCCGTTCGACGAGGTGTTCCGCGAGCGCCAGAACCAAGGCGGCGAGAACGAGGAACGTCAGCAAGGCGGGCAGCAGGGACGCCGGCTGGCCGAGCTGCAGAAGCAGATCATCAGCGCCACATGGAAATTGAAGCGCGACGGCGAGCGGGCGGGTTACGCGGCCGACGCCAAGGTTGTCCTTGATTCGCAGCGCCAGGCGTTAACGCAGGCCGAGACCGCGGCGGAGGAGGCCCGCGGGCCGCGCGAGCAGGCGCTCTGGCGGACGGTCACTCAGGAAATGGAGAAGGCGATCACGGCGCTCGAGGCCGCCGCGGAGAAGCCGGCGCCGCTCGATCAAGCGCTCTCCGCGGAGCAGGCCGCCTACCAGGGGCTGTTGCGGATGCAGGCCCGCGAGGTGGCGGTGACGCGGCGCGGTCGCCAGGGCGGGGGAGGCGGCGGCCAGCAGGGCAACCAGCGGCAGATCGACCAGCTTGAGTTGCAGCAGTCGGAAAACCGCTACGAGACCCAGCGCGTGGCTAAGGCCCCGCAAAGCCAGGAACGGCGTGAGCAGCTCGCGGTCATGAACCGTTTGCAGGAGCTGGCGCGACGGCAGCAGGACATCACGGACCGTCTGAAGGAATTGCAGACCGCGCTGCAGGAGGCGCGAACCGAGACCCAGCGCGAGGAGATCCGTAAGCGGCTGAAGCGGCTCGAGGAGGAGCAGCGCCAATTGCTGGCCGACGCCGACGAGGTGCGCCAGCGCATGGATCGCGCCGAGAATCAGTCCGGCATGTCGCAGCAGCGCCAGCAACTGGACCAGACGCGCGAGGACATCCAGAAGGCCGCCGATGCCGCCGCGGAAGGATCGGTCTCGCAGGCCGTGGCCTCGGGCACGCGCGCCCAGCGTCAGCTGCAGGAGATGCGCGACGAGATGCGGAAGCAGAACTCCGGCCGCTTCGCCGAGGAACTCCGGCAGATGCGCTCGGAAGCCCGCGACCTCGCGCAGCGTCAGGAGCAGGTCGGCAGGAAGCTCGATGAGCTCGCCGCCGGAGAGCAACCCAAGCGACGCTCCCTCTCCGATTCCGGGGAAAAACAGGAACTCGCCGAGGAACTGGCCGGCCAGAAGGAACGACTCAACCGCCTCGTCGATCGCGCCACGCAACTCTCGGAGCAGGCCGAAAGTTCCGAGCCGCTGCTTTCGCGCCAGCTCTACGACAGCATCCGCAAGGCGAGCCAGGAAGACGGCAGCGCGGTGAAGCAGATGCGCTCCGAGCTGTTGAACTCCGGCAACCTGAGCCGCGACCTGAACACCCGCCTCCAGAAGGCACAGGAGCGCGAGGAGGGCGGCCGGGCGCTCGACGCCACGCGCGAGTTGCTACGCGAAAACCTCCTTCCTCAAGCGCGTCAGACCGGCCGTCGCGCGCAGGCGCAGGTCGAGGAACTTCGTCGCGGTGTGGAGCGCGCCGCCGAAAGCGTCCTCGGTGACGACGCGGAACAATTGAAACTCGCGCGCTCGGAGCTCGATTCGCTCACGGAGCAATTGCAGCGCGAGGTGGGACAGGCCGGCCGCGGCGGCGATCAGCGGCAGGCCGGCCAGGAACGCCGTGCGGGCGAGGAGGGGAAGCCCGGTGAGCAATCGCCCGACGGGCGCGGACAGCCGGGGGGCGAGCGGGGAGAACGCGGTGAACCGGGACAACGTGGCGGACGCGAAGGACGCCCGGGGGAGGCTTTGGCGGAGGGCGGCCGCCAGACGGGCGAAGGTCAGCCGCGGCCCGGCGAAGCAGGCTCGCCTGAGCAGGGCCGGCAGGCCGCCGCGGGGCAGCAACCGGGCGGCGGTCAAGGCGCGGGGCAGGGCGCCCGGGAGTCCGCGCAGCCGGGCGAACCGCGCCGCGGTGAATTGGCCGACGCCCGCCGCACCCGTGAGATCGGGCAGGGCGGCGGCGGACGCGATCGCACGGGCGGACTTTCGGTGGATCTTCTCACGCGCGGCGGCAACGAGCGCGGCGGCGGATTGGGCGGCGGCGAGTTCGGCCCGGTTTACCGCGGCCCGTTGACCGGCGATGAATTCGACCGTTGGACGGAGCGCCTGCGCGACGTCGAGGAACTCGTCGACACGCCCGAGTGGCGCAACGCGATCGCCGCGGCGCGCGAGCGGGCGCGGCTGATCCGGCGCGACTGGCGGGTGGAGATGAAGAAGCCGGACTGGACCGTGGTGGACCTGCAGATCGTGAAGCCGCTGGTCGAGGTGCGTAACCGCCTCGCGGAGGAACTGGCGCGGCGCGACTCGAAGGACTCCCTCGCGCCTATCGACCGTGATCCGGTGCCGAACCGCTTCACGGAAACCGTGCGCCGATACTACGAGGAGCTCGGCAAGGACAAATGACGCCTTCGCTCACGTTCTCCGGCGCGGGACTAGCATGGCCTGTCGCCGCCTTTGTGGTGGGGGCAGGGCTCGCGCTCCTCTGGGGTTACCGCTCCGCGCGCGGGCACCCGCTGCGTTGGACACTGGCGGGCCTGAAGGCCGCCGGGTTAGTGTTGCTGGCGCTCTGCGTACTCGAGCCACTTTGGTTGGGGCAGCGGGCGAAACCGGGTGCCAACCTCATGGCGATCGCGGCGGACAACAGCCAGAGCCTCCGTATCCGCGAACCCGGCGAGCAGCGCACGCGCGGCGAACGGATGGTCTCGTTGCTCGATCCCCAGTCCGCAGGCTGGCAGGGTTCTCTCGCCGCGACCTTTGACGTCCGTCGCTACGCCTTCGATACTCGGCTGCAGTCCGTCCGGGATTTCTCCGCTCTCACCTTTGACGGCCGCGCGACCGGGATCGGTTCGTCGCTGCGCGCCCTTGGCTCCCGTTTCCAAGGGCGGCCGCTCGCGGGCGTGCTGCTGTTCACCGACGGCAACGCGACGGATCTGCCCGGCGGTCTTCCGCCCGATCTCACGGGTCTGCCGCCGGTGTATCCGATCATCGTGGGAAGCCGGAACTCCGCGCCCGACATCGCGGTGCAGCAGGTGACGGTGGGGCAGACCTCGTTCGAGGACGCGCCGGTGACGGTGCAGGCCGACGTGGCCACGACCGGCTACCGCGGTCGCGCGATCACCGCGCGGCTGACCGACCGCAACGGACGCGTGGTGGAGGAACAGCAGGGAACAGGCCGCGCGGACGGCGAGTCGGTGGCTTTCCGTTTCCGGGTGAAGCCCGACCAGCCCGGAGTTTCGTTTTACCAGTTCAGCGTCGCGGCGGCCGACGAGCCGCCCCCGGCCGCCGGCGCCGCGGCTCCGCCGCGCACCACCGAGGCGACCCTCGCGAACAACGCCCGGGTGCTCGCCGTGGACCGCGGGCAGGGACCGTTCCGCGTGCTTTACGTATCGGGCCGACCAAACTGGGAATACAAGTTTCTCAATCGGGCGGTGCAGGGCGACGAGCAGGTGCAGTTGGTGGGGCTGATCCGGGTGGCGAAACGCGAGCCGAAGTTCGATTTCCGCGGGCGTGAGGGCGAGACGAGCAACCCGTTGTTCCGCGGCTTCGGCAGCCAGGCCGCCGACGAGGTGCAGCGCTACGACCAGCCGGTGCTGGTGCGCCTCAACACCAAGGATGAGGTCGAACTGCGCGCCGGTTTCCCGCGCACCCCGGAGGAGTTGTACGGCTACCACGCGGTGATCCTCGACGACCTGGAGGCCGAGTTCTTCACGCGCGACCAGGCGGTGCTGCTGCAGAAGTTCGTTTCCGAGCGTGGCGGCGGGCTGCTGATGCTCGGCGGGATGGAGTGCTTCCACGAGGGCCGCTACCTGCGAACGCCGATCGGTGACATGCTTCCCGTCTATCTTGACCTCGAGGAGGGCGGGGCGGCGCCCCCGGGCAAGGTGCACTTCCAACTCACCCGCGAAGGGTGGCTGCAGCCGTGGGCGCGCCTGCGGGACAACGAAGGTGACGAGCGCGCGCGGCTCGACGCGATGCCGGCCTTCGAGGTCCTGAACCGCGTGCGCGCGCTTAAGCCCGGTGCGAGTGTCATCGCGTCGGTGCGCGACGAGAAGGGAGGCGAGCATCCCGCGCTCGCCGTGCAGCGGTTCGGCCGCGGGCGTACCGGGGCGCTGATGGTGGGTGATTTCTGGCGCTGGGGTATGCGTGACCCGGCGGCGCGCGAGGATCTCGAAAGGGCATGGCGGCAACTCGTGCGCTGGCTCATCACCGATGTTCCCCTGCGGGTGCAGGCGACCGCCGAGCCTGTCACCGCCGACGCCAACGGCGCGGTGCGTCTGCAGGTGCGGGTGCGCGACGAGAAGTTTCAGCCGGTTGATGATGCGATCGTGATGGTTTCGGTGGAGCCGGTGGCGATCGCCGGAGCGACCGCGGCCGCTCCGATCCGACTCGAGGCCGAGGCCGATCCGGCGGAACCGGGTCTGTACCAGGTCACCTATGTGCCTCGCCAGGACGGCGGCTTCCGAGCGGTCGCTCAGGTCAAGAATCACGCCGGTGCGGAGCTCGGGCGCGCTGAGGCAGGCTGGAGCTCGGATCTCGCCGCGGAAGAGTTTCGTTCACTCGCGCCCAACGTCGCGCTGCTTGAAGCGATTGCGCGCAAGACCGGTGGCGAGGTCGTGCGCGCCGAGGATCTGGATGCCTTCGTTCGCCGGCTGCCCGACCTGCGGGCACCCGTCATGGAAACATGGTCGCATCCGGCCTGGCACACGCCGTGGGTGTTCGCGCTCGCGGTGGCCTGCCTGCTCGCAGAGTGGGGCCTGCGGCGCTGGAGGGGAATGCCATGAGGCGACATTTCCGATTCGTTGCTCTCTGGCTTGGTTTGACCGGGGCATTGGTCGCCGCGGAGTCCCCGACGGCGCGAGTGATCGTTGTCTCGGGTGCGGTCGGAGATCCGGAGTTCGCGCCGGATTTTGATGCGCAGCTCGAGGCTTGGACGAAGACCTGCGCGAGCGCCGGGGCGCGCCTCTCGGTGGTCGGGCGGGAGGGGGACGGCGTGACGCCGGCGGATCGCGATCGCTTGCGCGAGGCGATCGCGGCGGAACCGCGCGAGGGAACGGCGGAGCTCTGGCTGGTCCTGCTCGGCCACGGCACCTTCGACGGCCGCGAGGCGAAGCTCAACCTGCGCGGACCCGACCTCTCGGCCGCCGAGCTCGGGGAGTGGCTGAAACCGTTTTCCCGGCCGGTGGCGGTGGTGCACACGACATCGTCCAGTGCGCCCTTCATCGCGAAAATCGCCGCGCCCGGCCGCGTGATCGTCAGTGCGACCCGCAGCGGTAATGAACAGAACTACACCCGCTTCGGGAAATACTTCGCCGAGGCGCTGGCCGACCCGGCGAGCGACCTTGATCACGACGGCCAGGTCTCGCTGCTCGAATCGTTCCTGAGCGCTGCGAACCGCACGGCGGAGTTTTACAAGACCGAGGGGCGACTCGCGACCGAGCATCCGCTCGTCGAGGATAACGGGGACGGGCTCGGTACCCCGCCAGACTGGTTTCGCGGGGTTCTGGCCGTGAAGCGTGCGTCCGACGGCGCCGCGGTTGACGGCACGCGCGCGCACCAATTGCACCTTGTTCGCAGCGCGGCGGAACAAGCGCTTTCCTCTGAAGCGCGCGCGCGGCGCGATGATCTTGAGCGGCGTCTGGCGGATCTGCGTTCCCGCAAAGCCAAGTTGGCGGAGGAGGCCTACTTCAAGGAGCTCGAGGCGATCCTGCTTGCTTTGGCTGAGGTGTACCAGGGGCGGTAGGCGGGAGGATGGGGCTCCCGCGGTCCACGGAAATACTCGCGCACAACCGCCATAAACTGCCGGTCGCTCATTTTCTCGGCAGGCTCTGTTGCGAGAAGGCGTCCGGCCCAGCCGGCGGCACGCAGGTGCTTGAGGAACTCCCCTTTGGCGTGACCCGGTCCCAAGAGGAGAAGCTCGCCCGCGCCGGGCAACGCTGCCAGCACGCGATCGAAGAAGACCCGCCGCTCATTCTCGTGCGTGCGTAACCGGGTGGCGTCGGCGGCGATGTGATGAGCGTCAAACCGCTTGCCGGTCGGCGTATCACTCCCGCGCCGCGGCTGGCTGGTCAGCTGCGAGGGAATTGTGCGCACCCGCTGCTGCGCGCCGTTGAAGATCACGACTGAAGCGCCGTTATGGTCGATCCAGAGTCCGATTTTCGTGTTCATGGCCTGGGAGCTCCTCCCCGAAGAAACGGCGCGAGCAGTTCCATTGGCAGGGGCAGGAAGGTGGTGGTGTTGTGCTCGCTCGAGATCTCCCGCATGGTCTGAAGGTACCGCAGCTGCAGCGCGATCGGTTCGCGGCTGATCACCGCCGCGGCCTGTACCATGCGTTCAGCGGCCTGGAATTCGCCTTCCGCATTGATGATCTTTGACCGGCGCTCGCGTTCGCTCTCCGCCTGCCGTGCCATCGTGCGCTTCATTTCGTCGGGCAGGATGACGTCCTTCACTTCCACCGCGGTGACCTTGACGCCCCACGGGTCGGTATGGCGGTCGATGATCTCCTGCAGCGTTTGGTTGATCTTGTCGCGCCTCGCCAGCAGGTCGTCGAGCTCCGCCTGGCCGATGACACTGCGGAGCGTGGTTTGCGCGATCAGCGAGCTCGCCTTCAGGTAGTGTTCCACCTTCACAACCGCCGCCTCGGGGTCGACCACGCGAAAATACGCGACCGCGTCGACGGTGACCGGAACGTTGTCCCGCGTCATCATCTCCTGCTTCGGCACGTCGATCGTCACGACCCGCAGGTCCATCCGCACCATGCGGTCGACCACGGGTATCAGGAGCACGATCCCGGGGCCCTTGGCGCGGAGCAGCTTGCCGAGCCGGAACACGACGCCGCGCTCGTACTCGCGCAGGATGCGGATCGCCGAGGGCAGCACCACGATGGCGATGATGGCCGCCGGCAGCAGCCACGCGAGGATGTCGATCCAGACCTTGGTGTTCATGGGACCTCCGTTTGGGCGGGTTTCACGCGCAGAATAAGACCTTCCACGGCCGTGACGATGACCTCCTGGCCCCGTTCGACCGGTTCGTCGCTGCGGGCATTCCATGTCTCGCCGTCGACAATCGCCCAGCCGCTGTCGGGCCCGATGATGGTCAAGGCTTCGCCGCTCGCCCCTGGCAGCGCCTCACGGCCCACCCGAACCGGCAGGCGTTGGGCGCGCAAGCCGGCGCCGAGGACGAAGGCAAAGAACAGCGCGGTGACGATGGCCGCCGGCAACACCATCACAAGGGGCAATCGAAACGCCGGCCCGGCGTCCTCAAACAATAGCAGCGCACCCAGTACGAATGACAGGATGCCGCCCACGGTGAGCACGCCGTGAGTCGGGGCGAATAGGTCCGCCACGAACAGCAGCACCGCGAGGGCGAGCAGGCTGAGGCCAGCGGTGCTCACGGGCAGGATTGAAGCCATGTAGAAAGCGAGGATGAGCGCGATTGCGCCCGCGACGCCGGGCAGGACGGCCCCCGGGTTGCTGAGCTCGCCGATGATCCCGTAGATCGCGATCAGCATCAGCACGAACATCACCTCGGGTCGCCAGAGCGACTGCAGCACGCGTTCGCGCGCGAGCAGCGGGATCTCCACCACGTTCGCCGACGCCGTGCGCAGGACCGCGCCACCCGACTCCCGGCCGTCCAGCTGCGCCAGCAGGGAGGGCACGTCGGGCGCGATCAGGTCGATCACCTTCAATTCGAGCGTCTTTTCCGCGGTCACGCTCGCGCTGTCGCGCACCGCTGCGGCCGCCCATTCCACGTTGCGGCGGCGTTTCGCCGCGATGGCCTCCACGTAGCTCACCGTGAAGTTCTCCAGCTTCCTCGTCATGATGCTGTCGGGTTTGTTCTCTCCCATGCCTCCCAGCTCGACCGGATGGGCCGCACCGATGCTGGTGTGGGGAGCCATCGCGGCGACATCGGCGGCAAGCGCGATGATGCAGCCTGCGCTGGTCGCGTGCGCCCCGGTGGGTGCGACGTAAACCACCACTGGCACGCCAGACCCGTAGAAGGACTGCACGATCGCCTTGGTTGAATCCAGCAGACCGCCGGGCGTATCGATCTGCACGACGAGGCAGCGTGCCCCGGATTCGGTCCCGTGCCGGACCGCGCGTTCCACGTAGCTGGCGGTGGCCGGACCGATCGCTCCATCGATCCGGATCAGGTTTACCTCACCCGGACCCGCTGCTTCGCCGGTAGCGACGTGCGCGGCCGGAGCGGTTGCCGTCGCGACCGACACCAGGGCGAGGAGGATCACCGCCGTGCGCGGGCGGGTCGCGTTCGGGAAACGCGCTTTCACCCCACAATATCGCACTTTTAAGAACTCTCGCCATCGGTCGCTTGGCCGGCGCCCGGTGTTTGACCGCCCGCGAAGTTCGGAGGTGACGCGCTCCTTTCGTCCCGCACGCTTCTGCCATGCGCCCCGCACTACCACCCCTCTTCACATTACTGGGTATGGTCGCCTCTGTTCTCTCCGCCGCCGTCCCGTCGCGGCCGAACATGGTGATCTTCCTTTCGGACGACCACGGGCTGCGTGATTCCTCCGCCTATGGCGCGAAGGACATCAAGACGCCCAACATGGAGCGTCTCGCGGCCGCGGGGCTCACCTTCGACCGGGCGTTCGTCGCTTCCCCCAGTTGCGCGCCCAGCCGCGCGGCGCTGCTCACGGGCCTGATGCCGGCGCGCAACGGCGCCGAGGCCAACCACTCGAAACCGCGCGCCGAGATCAAGAAGCTCCCCGCATACCTGAAAGAACTCGGCTACGAGGTGGTCTCCTTCGGCAAGGTCTCCCATTACCAGCACACGGGCGACTACGGATTCGACCACTTCGCCCACGATAAATTCCACGAGGACATCGCGGTCTCCGCCGCCATCTCCTGGCTGCGCGCCCGGCGTGACTCACGGCCGCTCTGTCTATTTGTCGGGTCCAACTGGCCCCACGTGCCGTGGCCGGCCACGGGCGAAGGATACACGGCGGAAAACGTCACGGTACCGGCCAACCACGTGGACACCCCGAAGACCCGTGAGGCGAGGGCCACTTATTACGCGGCGGTGGGTCGGATGGATCGGGAGTTGGGTGAGGTCTATGACGCAGCCCGGGAGGTTCTCGGCGTCGACACGTTTTTCCTCACGAGCTCCGATCACGGTGCGCAATGGCCGTTTGGCAAATGGAGCTGCTACGATGGTGGCATCCGCACGCCGATGATCGCCGTCTGGCCGGGGCGCACGACGGCCGGCGCCCGCACCGACGCGATGGTGAGCTGGATCGACCTCCTTCCGACGCTGGTCGACGTGGCCGGTGGCCGTCCGCCCGACGGGATCGATGGCCGGTCTTTCGCTGCGGTTTTGCGCGGGGATCAGGCCCAGCACCGGGATCGCATTTTTACCACGCACAGCGCCGACGGGCGGTTCAACATCTACCCGATCCGCAGCGTGCGCACCGCGGACTGGAAATACATCCGCAACCTGCACCCCGAGTATTACTTCTCCACTCACGTCGATCTCGGGCAGGCCCGCGACGGCCCGGGCTACTTCGGAAGCTGGCAGGACAAGGCGAAGACCGATGCCGCGGCGGCTAACGTGGTACGCCGCTATCACGAGCGTCCGGCGGAGGAACTCTACGATCTGCGGTCTGATCCGCTGGAGCTCCGGAATCTCGCGAGCGACCCTGCTCAGGCGGGCCGTCTGGCGGGATTGCGCGCCGAATTAACCGCCTGGATGAAGACGAACGGCGATGAGGGACGCACCTTCGGTGAGCCGCGCCTGCTTTCCGATCCGCGGCGTGCTGAGCCCCCGACTAAGGCCGGGAAGAAGAAGCAATGAGTGGAGTTCCCGTCCCATGAAAAAGCCGGTCCTTCTCGTCGCGCTCATATTTGCGGTGTTTTCACCCGCCCGCGGCGCCGACTCCCGTCCCAACGTCATCGTCATCCTCAGCGACGATGTTGGTTATTCCGACCTAGGCTGCTTCGGTGGGGAGATCGCCACGCCGAATCTGGATGCGCTCGCCGCCGGCGGACTGCGGTTCACCCAGTTCTACAACACGGCGCGCTGCTGTCCCACTCGGGCTTCGCTGCTCACCGGACTTTACCCGCATCAGGCCGGCGTTGGGTACATGACCGACCGGGCGGCCTACAGCTCCAACGCCATGATCAACGAGTGGTATGCCGGCGACCTGCGGGCAGACACGGCGACGATCGGCGAGGTGATGCGCGGCGCGGGTTACGGCACCTATGCCGTCGGAAAATGGCATGTGACCAAGGACATCGAGGAGGACGCCTCGCGCCACAACTGGCCCCTCCAGCGCGGCTTCGACCGCTACTACGGCATACTGAGAGGTGCCTCTAGTTTCTTCAAACCACCGGAGATCACACGCGACAATCGGCGCGTTCCGTTCGACGCGGATCCGGAGTATCCGGCGAAGGATTTCTATCTCACCGACGCCTTCAGCGACCATGCGGTGCGTTTTGTGAACGATCACGCGCGCCAAACGCCGGAGCGCCCGTTCTTCCTGTACCTCGCCTACACGGCGGCCCACTGGCCGATGCACGCGCGTCCAGCCGACATCGCGAAGTACTCCGGCAAATACGATAACGGCTACGAGCCCGTGCGACGCGCTCGGCTTGAGCGGATGCGGAAACTCGGACTGATTGCAGCGCAATGGGAGATCCCTGCTGCGACGGGAGATTGGGCGAAAGTGGAGCGCAAGGACTGGGAGGCGCGCTGCATGGAGGTGTACGCGGCGATGCTCGACAACATGGATCAGGGCATAGGTCGTCTGGTTTCGGCACTGAGGACCAACGGCCAGTTCGAGAACACTCTGATCCTTTACCTGCAGGACAACGGCGCCTGCGCCGAGCCGTACGGCCGGGGCGGGGGAGGCGGGAAAGCGAAGGCCAAGGGGCCGCTACCCATGCCCGGTCCGGCGGAGAGCAACGTCGGCTATGGCGAGGCTTGGGCGAACGTGTCCAACACGCCTTTCCGCCTCTACAAGCACTGGGTGCACGAGGGCGGGATCAGCACGCCGCTGATCGCGCACTGGCCCGCGGGCATTCCGGCCGCGCGGCGCAACGCGCTGGAGCCGCAGCCGGGACACCTCATTGACCTCATGGCCACGTGCGTCGATGTCGCCGGCGCGACGTATCCAAAAACCCATGCCGGCGAGACGATCCAGCCGCTGGAGGGTGTAAGTCTGCGTCCCGGCTTCGCTGGCCGTCCGCTCGGGCGCCGGGAGCCGATCTTCTTCGAGCACGAAGGCAACCGCGCCGTGCGCGACGGTCCGTGGAAGCTTGTCGCCAAGGGGCCGGCGGGGGCGTGGGAGCTCTACGACATGGCCACCGACCGCACCGAGACGCACAACCTCGCGGCCCGCGATCCCGCCCGCGTCCGCACCATGGTGGCGCAGTGGGAGGGTTGGGCGAAGCGCGCGCAGGTGCTGCCGTGGATCTGGACGCCGGCCTACGGCGAGACCGCGCCTGCCGGCGGAGCAAAGAAGGGCAAGAAGAAGGCCGGCGAGTAAACTTCCTCCGGGACGTTTGAACAAAGCTACCTCATATCCTGCCTCGCCGATTGCCGCTGTCGTGGCACGGGTCTCCCGACCCGTGATTTCGAATCCCACGGGTCGGGAGACCCGTGCCACGTTTCAACCAAGGCGAAGCAAGCTTCGTGATATCGGACCCCAAACGAATGAAAAATAGTGCCTCCTGGCTCGCTCTCGCGCTCGCCCTCGGCTTCTCCGCCGTGGCGCACGCCCGGCCGAACATCGTCATGGTGTTCATCGACGACATGGGCTGGGGCGACTTCTCCTGTTTCGGGAACAAGGACGCCCGCACGCCGCACGTGGACCGGCTGGCCGCGGAAGGACTGCGTTTCGGGCAGTTCTACGTCAACTCGCCGATCTGCTCTCCGTCGCGCGCGGCGCTGACCACCGGCCAGTACCCGCACCGCTGGCGGATCACGTCTTTCCTGAACAACCGCGCCGACAACGAGCGCCGCGGCGTCGCGCAATGGCTCGACCCGAAGGCGCCGGTTCTCGCGCGGTTCCTGCAGCAGCAGGGTTATGCGACCGGGCATTTCGGCAAGTGGCACCTGGGCGGCCAGCGCGACGTCGGCGAGGCTCCTCTGATCACGGCGTACGGTTTCGACGAATCGCTGACCAACTTCGAGGGCCTCGGGCCGCGGCTGCTCGGGCTGGCCGATGCCCACCACGGGCAGCCCGTGCGCCGGCACTCGCTCAACTCCGAGAAACTCGGCCGCGGGCCGGTCATCTGGTACGACCGTTCGCGCCTGACCGAGGGCTTCACCGGCGCCGCGATCCAGTTCATCGACCACGCCGTCGCGGCGGGAAAGCCGTTCTACGTCAACCTGTGGCCCGACGACGTGCATTCGCCCTTTTTCCCGCCCGCGGCGCGGCGTGGCGACGGCGCCAAGCGCACGCTCTACCACGCGGTGCTGGAGACCATGGATGCGCAGCTCGGCGTACTGTTCGACCACATCCGGAATTCGCCGGCGTTGCGCAACAATAGCCTCATCCTCGTCTGTTCCGACAACGGCCACGAGCCGGGCGCCGGTTCGGCCGGGCCATTTCGCGGCTCGAAGACGACCCTCTACGAGGGCGGCATCCGCTCGCCGCTCGTCGTGTGGGGCCCCGGGCTGATCGCGGCGGACAAGGCCGGCACGTTCAACGAGAGCTCGGTCTTCGCGGCGTTTGACCTCGCGCCGTCGCTGCTGGCGGTGGCCGGCGTGGCCGCTCCGGCGGGCGTCGCGCTCTCGAGCGCTTCTCCCGGCGTCGCGCTCTCGAGCGCTTCTCCCGGCGTCGCGC
>JAURJO010000514.1 GCA_030832235.1 Verrucomicrobiota bacterium | reverse complement strand
CCTGCAGCTCCTTCGCCAACGCGGCCGGAGTCGCGGCGCCTTGGATATACTCCGGATACATCGGCTCCTTGAGCAGCAGGTTGGCGATGCCGAGATACTCCACGCGAACCAGCATGCGGCCGATGAGGTACGTCAGAGGATTCGCCCGGTAAGCGATCGCCCCCGGGATTCCCGCCAGCGCGCAGTGCATCGACATCGTCCCGCTGGAGGTCAGCACCGCGCTCGCGGCCACGGAACCGGTCTCTTTTTCACCGAAGCCCACCGGCAACAACCGAACGGCCGGCGGCGGATTCGCCGCCCGCAGCACATCGCGGATTTCCTCACTAGGATAGAGCACCACCGCCTCAGGCTGGCCCGACGCCTTCCATCCGGCCAGCAACGCGGGGAAAATCCGCTCCACCGGCTGCCGTCTGCTGCCCGGCAGCAACAGCACCGGCCCGGCGGCATCGTGGCGCACCGGAGAAACATACCCGGGCGCCAAAAACGGGTGCCCCACAAACTCCACCGGCAACGGGGTGTCCGCATAACACGCCGGCTCGAACGGAAAGATCACCGCCATCGCGTCGAGATCTCTTGCCATAGCGAAACGCCGGCCCGCCTTCCACGCCCAGATCTGCGGCGAGATGTAGTAAACAACGCGCGTAGCGCCGCCGCCCTTCACCGACAGTCCGCGCTCCCGCAACGCCGCCGCCAGCCGGAGGTTCATCCCTGGGTAATCCACGAGGCAGACCGCGCGCGGCCGGTACTCGGCCACCCAGCGCAGGATCTCCTCAAACAACGCGCGGAAATAGGAATAATTCCGCAGCACCTCCACGATCCCCACCACCGAGGACGCCGTGAGATCGTGCAGCAATTGCGCGCCGGCTCCCGCCAAAGCGGGTCCACCCAAAGCCGCCACCGTCAGCCCGGGTTCGCGTTCGCGGGCCTCGCGCACCATCCGCGCCGCGTGCTCGTCCCCGGAATGTTCGCCGGCGATCACCAGCAGGTCCGCGCGCCCATCCTCCGGCGGCGGCAAGCGGAACGGAAGCAGCGAGGCGGCGGCCATGAATACGGCAAAGTCCCCGCGCTCAGCCGCGGCTGCGTTCGGCGCGCCGGATCTGGTCGGTGATCGCGATGGCCACCTCGAGCGCGCTCTTACCCAGCGCCGCGCCGACCTTCGGCTGACGCGCCTGCGCGACGCTCTCCACAAAATGCGCCAGCTCCAGCGCAAGCGGCTCGCCTTTCTCGATCGGAATTTCGCGCACCGGGATGGCGCTGGCGTCACCTGCCTTCACGAGCCCGACCTTCATCTTCAAAGCGTGCGCGACGATGTCGCTTTTCTTCACCAGGTGCCCCGCCTGCTGCATGAAGTCCAACGACAGGTAGGCATCCTCCTGGAAGATCCGGATCTCGCGCGCCTTCTTCATGCTCATCCGGCTCGCGCTCAGATTGGCGACGCAGCCGTTCGCGAACTGCAGCCGCGCATTCGCGATGTCCTCACTCTTCGACAACACCGTCACCCCCACCCCGTCGATCCGCTCAACGGGCGACTTCACCAGCGCCAGCACGATGCCGATGTCGTGGATCATCAGGTCGAGCACCACGCCAACCTCTGTGCCGCGCGGCTGATAAGGGGCGAGCCGTTCGGCCGTGAGGTAGCGCGGACGATCGATGTGCTTCTCGAGGAAGCTCATCACCGGGTTGAAATGTTCAATGTGCCCAACCTGTACGATGCGGTTGGCGGCGCGGGCCGCCGCCAGCACCTGCTCCGCCTCCTCGAGGGACGCGCATAGGGGTTTCTCGATCAGGAGGTGCGCGCCGGCCTTGAGCAGTGGCAACGCCACCTCGGCATGGCGATCCGTGGGCACGACGACCGATACCGCGTCGCAGGCCGCGCCGAGTTCCTCGATCGTCGCGAAGCGCCGGCAGCCGTGTTTCGCGCAGATCTCCGCCGCGCGTGCGTCGTTGGTCTCGTAAATTCCCGTCAGCTCGGCGCCGGGCAGGCTGGCGTAGACGCGCGCGTGGTGCTGACCGAGCGAGCCGACCCCGGCCACGCCGCAGCGGATCCTGGATAATGCCATGAGCCGAACGTAGGATCGGCGGGGCCGACCGCCATCCGAAAGACGCCGCCGCGGAGCTCAGCGCAATCGGCCGTCGTGCAGCGTGAGAGCGCGCCCGGTCCGCGCCGCATGCGCCGGGTTATGAGTGACCAGAACAAGCGCCGTGCCCGTCTCCCGACTCAGCCCCAGCAGCAGGTCGATCACCGCCTCGCCCGTGCGTTCGTCGAGGTTACCCGTCGGCTCGTCGGCCAGGAGAAGCCGCGGCGAATTCATCAACGCCCGCGCCACGGCGACCCGCTGCCGCTCGCCGCCCGAAAGCTGCGCTGGCAGGTGCGAAGCGCGGCCCCCGAGGCCCACCCGCTCCAGCAAGTCGCGCGCCCGGGCACGGGATTCCGCCCCGGTTCTACCCAACATACGCCCCGCCATCAGTACGTTCTGCAGGGCATCGAGCTCCGGGATCAGGTAGAAGGACTGAAACACCATCCCGAGGTACCGCGCCCGCGTTCCCGCCGACGGCGCGCTGCCATCCCAGCGGATTTCGCCGGCATCAGGGGCATCCAGACCGGAAAGCAGATTCAGCAGCGTCGATTTTCCCGATCCGGACTCCCCGCGAATCGAGACGCTTTCGCCGGCGGCGACCCGCAGATCCACCCCGCACAGCACCTCGATGCGGCGATCTCCGCTGGGGTACGATTTGCGCACGCCGACCGCGCTCAGGACGACGTCACTCACTGCGCAACGCCTCCACGGGTTT
>JAURJO010000513.1 GCA_030832235.1 Verrucomicrobiota bacterium | reverse complement strand
GGCCGGGGGGCACCAGTCGGTTGTCGGAGTTGTAGGCCGCGTAGGTATTGATCCGCAGCTGGCGCCGCGGGTTGGCGAAACCGCTCTTGCCCACGATGTTCACCGTGCCGCCGACAGCGTTGGCCGGCCGGTCCGGCGTGGGTACCTTGGTGACCTCAATGCGGTCGACGCTGCCTGCGGAGCTGGCAGCCAGGTCGAAGTTGCGGTCAATCGAGGGCGTCGAAACCTCGGCGCCGTCGACCATGAAGATGACGCCGCCGGCCGGCATGCCGCGGATCGAAGCGGTCGCGGCGGTCTGCGGGCCCGAAACAATCGAGAGGCCGGGCGTGTACTTGAGATACTCGCCGATGTTCCCGTCGCCCAGGTCTCCGATCTCATCGAGGACGACCACGTTTTTGATGTTGGGGGAGACCTTCTGCTCGTTGATCGCGGCGGCCTGCGCGCTGAGCTGTGTCGACTCGACGATAAAGCTGCCGAGACGGACGACGTCGGGCGAGGCGGCAGTGGTGCGCTCGCGCGGGATCTCCAACTCGAAGTCGCGGCGCGCCGGCGCTCCCTCGGCGACCTTCACGACCGCGCTCTTCGGCTCAAGGCCGGCGTAGGTGACCCGAACCTTCACCTCTCCCGCGGGCAGCCCGGCGAGGCGGAAATCGCCGTTGCCGTCGGTGTAGGTCTCGACGTTGGACCCCTCGACAATGATGCGCGCGTTGTTGAGGTAGACGCCGGTCGCCGCGTTGAGCACGCGCCCCTCGATCGTGGCGGCGTCGGCGGTGGCCGGCAACAAGAGGCCCGTGAACAAGGCGAGCCAAGCCGGACAAAACCTGGATTTCTTCAGGGTGGAGTGGTTCATGGGGAAAGTTCGCGGACGAGGGGTAGCAACACGGGCAGAATACGGCCCGCCAGATCGGCATGACCCTCGGCATTGGGATGGCAACCGTCGGTCGTTCTCGGCTGCAAACGTTCGCCGCCGGACTTTACCGAGGCCCAGCCGGCGAAATGATCGACCAGGGGCACGCCGCTCTCGGCGGCCACCGCGCGGCAGGCGGCCGCGAAGGGCGCGAGACGCACGTTGGGATCCTCGCCGAGGCCATTGCGGGGATTCTCCTCCGCGAACATCGGCGGGGTCATGAGCACCACGCGCGCGCCCCCGGCCCGGAGCCGACGGACGATCTCGCGCAAGTTTTCGGTGTAGGCGCGCTCACTGAGCCGCGAAGCCGTCTTCCCCGCGTCGACCCAGCTGTCGTTGGTGCCGTACATCACGGTGACCAGATCAGGCCGTTGCACGATGACCTCGGAATCGAGCCTCGCCAACGCCTGATCGGTGCGCTCGCCGCCGATGCCGGCGTTGTGCACCCACGCCAAAACCCCCGCCTCGCGCAGCGCCGCCTGCAGGCGGGAGACATAGGCCTCGCCGGGTTCCACGCCTTTGCGCGCGCCACGCGTGATCGAGTCGCCCAACGCGATGATGCGCGGACCGGTGCCATCCAGCGGCCGCTCGACCGGTCGCATAAAGTCCTCCTCCCGGAGCGAGGCGCTGAGCGCGCCTTGCATCGTGGAGATCCACAGCCGGCCGGGCTCGGGTTCGAAAACATACGGGTACGAAAGCCACCCCGCCGATTCCCGCGCACCCTTGGTGGGAACGCTCGCCGCGATGACCTGCGGAGGCGTCCAGGTGAGACCGTCGTTTTCCGAGAATGCCAGCGACAACTGGTCCCGCCGGCCCGCGCGTTTCACCGGATCGCGGTAGCGGTTGAAGGCCAGCGCCAGACGGCCACTCGCCAGACGCGTGAGCATGCCGGGGGAATCACTCGCCTCGAGCGGCGACGGGACCGGCGCACCCCATTTCGATCCGTCCCGCGAGCTCGTCCAATAGAAGCACCCGTGCGGCACCCGCAGGAGCATGAACAACGTGCCATCGGCGCGCTCCGTCACCGTCCCCTCGATGGCACCGCCATGCGTCGAGGCGCGCAGACCGGCCACATTCGCGCGGTAATTCCCCGCTTCCCCGAGATCGATCGTCTCACCCGCTTGCCAGGTCTGGCCGAGGTCGTCGGAGAAAAGGATCGTGGTCACATGCCGTCCGGGATCGGCCTTCGCCTGTTGGCAGATCAGCACCACCCGGCCGGAGCGGAGCTGGATCAGCTGCCGCACCGCACCGCACCAACCGTCCTGCAGTTTCACCGGCGCCGCCCACGTCACCCCGTCGTCGGCGCTACGGCTCAGGTACACCGGCAAGCGGCAGCCCTCGAGCGGACCGCGCGAATCGTCCCAGCGGAAGTCGAGCTCCTTGCGATTGAGAAAAGCGTAAAGGATCACGCCCTCGCGCGTGCGCAGCAGCGCCCGCTCGCCGCTGGATTCGAAGCGCGCCTCGTCGAACAGGGTTCGCCGCGTCCAGGTGCGGCCCTCGTCGCGTGACACCAGCGCGCCGCGCGCATCGACGCCCCAGATTGCCCGGTCGGCCGAACGCACGAACGGGCCCTGATGCGAAAAGGGCAGCACCGAGACCTTTTCCTGCAGCACGAGATCGGCCCGCACCGCGGGGGAGACCAAAGCCAGAAGCGCCAGCAGGAGATGCGTGGTTGGGAATACGCGCCACATGGGGAAGCCGGGAGGTTGGGTAGATGAAGGTGACGCAGGCAAACGTATCCCAAGGGCGAAAGCCCCACCGGATGACCACGGGGCGTTTTCGCAGTTGAGGTCACGGACGCGCGCGTTTCGTTTCCGCCGCCCCATGCGAACCTCCCTCATCCGCCAACGTCTGCGTCAGAACAAGGCCGCGCGCATCGCGTGCCTCTACCACCCCACCACCATGATGCCGGCGCACGCCGCCCGGGCGGGGTTCGACGCCATCTGGCTCGACACCGAGCACTGCACCTGGGAACGCCGCGAACTTCAGCGACTGATCGCGCATCATCATCTCGCGAACATCGATTGCATCGTGCGCACCGGCAGCCGCAACGCGGCGGAGCTGTACCATCTTCTCGAGGACGGCGCGACCGGCCTCATGATCCCGCACGTCAACTCCCCCGAGGAGGCCGCCGCACTCGCGCGGGCGACGAAATTTCCCCCGCTCGGGGAACGGGGACTCGATGGCGCCGGGCTCGACAACAACTTCTACCTCGACGGCACGACCGGCTACCCCGCCGCGGCCAACGCGGAGACATTCCTGATCGTGCAGATCGAGACCCCCGAGGCCGTCGCCGCGGTCGACGCGATCGCGGCGGTGCCCGGGGTGGATGGGCTCTTCATCGGCCCCGGCGACCTTTCCCTGCGCCTCGGGTGCCCCATGGATTGGAGCAATCCGAAGATGGTCGCCGCGGAGGATGCGGTCGCCGCGGCCGCCGCGCGCCACGGCAAGGCGTGGGGCCGCCCCTCGGGCTCCACCGAGGATATCGCGCATCTCGCCCGGAAAGGTGCGAGGCTCATCGCGCACGGCAGCGATTTCGGCGCGGTCATGCGCATGATGCCGGTGTTCGCGAAGACGATGAAGGACGGCCTCGGCGAGGCTTGAAAAAACGGCGCGACTTGCGCGCTTCATCCGGTCGGCTTTGCTGCCGCCGTCCGGGCCAACCGGACCGGGCGAACCTTTCGTCCGCACCCCGGAAACCACCTCCCCTGATCATGAAACTGCGACTCCTCCTGCTTCCCCTGATCGCCCCCGCCGCCACCCACGCGGCCGACGCGCTCCAACCGCTCCGCCAGGCCCTCACGCTGCACGCTTCGTTCGACCGCGGCCTCGACGCCGACTTCTCGCGCGGCGATCCGAAGATCAAATTCGCCGGAGTGCCCAAGGGTCAGCCCGCCGGCCCGGGGGAATCCATCACCATCGTTCCGGGCGCCGGGCGCTTCGGTGGCGCGATGCACGTCACCAAGAAGAACCCCATCCGTCCGTATTACGGGGGCCCCGGCGCCATCAACTACAACAGCGCCGACTGGAGCGGCTCGGTTTCGGTGTGGCTGCGCCTCACGCCCGATGAGGACCTCGAGCCCGGCTACTGCGATCCGGTGCAGATCATCGGCGACGATTCGAAGAAGGGATTCATGTTCCTCGAATG
>JAURJO010000512.1 GCA_030832235.1 Verrucomicrobiota bacterium | reverse complement strand
GCGGTCACCGTGGCCGCGTGTTCCGGGCGGCGGGCAAGATTGGTGTACTGGCGGGGGTCGGCGACGATGTCGTACAACTCGATCCCGGCGGAAGCGTCCTCCTGGTACTGGATATAGGCGAAACGGTCGTCGCGCAGGAGAAAGCCCTTCGTCGAGGGCGCCACGCTGAACGCCGCATCGCGCACGCGGTGCGCGGGGTCGTCGAGCGTTCGCGCGATGTTCAACCCCTGCAGGCGCGACGGCACCTCGAGGCCGCAGAGCGCGGCTACGGTCGGATAGAGGTCGAGCAGCTCGACCAGCGAGTCGCAGACGACCGGGGCCTTGCCGGGCACGCGGATGATCAGGGGCACCTTGGAGGATTCATCGAGCAGGCTGACCTTCGCCCAGAAATCGTGTTCGCCAAGGTGATAGCCGTGATCGCTCGTGAAGATGACGATCGTGTTGTCCTCCATGCCTTGCTCGCGGAGCGCGGCGAGCACCCGGCCGACCTGCGCGTCCATGAAGGAGACGCACGCGTAATAACCGCCCAACGCCTTCTTCTGGCGGCGTTCGTCCATCTTCATGTTGACGCTGGTCTTGTAGTTGATGCCGGCCTTCGGAAGGTCGTCCCAGTCGCCCGGCACTTTGGATGGCAGCGTGAGCTTCTCGTACGGCAGGTAGGGTTCGAAATACTTCCGCGGCGCGACGAACGGCACGTGCGGTCGCACGAAGCCCACCGCGAGGAAGAACGGTTCCGGCCGGCCGCGGCGCGCGCGGAGCAACTCGATCGCCTTGGTGGCGGCCTTGCCGTCGGCGTGCGTGTCATCGTCGCCGTCGGCCTCGACCACCACGAAGGTGTTGCCGCCCATCACGGGCTTTTTTCCGTCGGGATTGTTCTCCAAGGTCTCGCCGGCGCCCGCCGCGCGCCACTCCGGCCCCGGGGTGTTGAAACGTTCCGTCCAAGACGCCGGGTCATCGGCACCGTCGTAGTCGCGGCCGGGCCCGAGGTCCTCGACGCCGCCCGGCACGCCCATGTGGTAGATCTTTCCGACGCGCGCCGTGTAATAGCCGGCCCGCTTGAAATGCTCCGCCCACGTGGCGCGGTCGCCGATCGCGGGCCGCGGGCTGGTGTAGCCGAGAACACCCGTGGCGTGCGGGTAGTAGCCCGACATGAACGAGGCGCGCGAGGGACCGCAGTAGGTGCCCTGGCAGTAGGCGCGGGTGAAGCGCGCGCCCGACGACGACAGCCGGTCGATATTCGGAGTGCGGCAAACCTGGTTTCCGTAGGCGCCAAGCGCGGTGTAAGTAAGGTCGTCGGAGATGATGAATAGGACGTTCGGACGAGCGGCGGTCCCGGACGCGGCCAGCAGCGGCCCGGCAAGCATACACAACAGCGAGAGCAAGCGGAGGGTAACCATGGGGAAGCCGCAGCCTGCCGACCGACCCGGGGAAATCCAGCCACTCCTTCCCAAGATCAGGAGTTTAACGCCAACCCGGTAGCCGCACCGCGGAAAGCTTGCCGTTTCATCGTATCCTAACGCGGCTCCGCCTGAACGGAAACTTCGTCCAGGCTTTGCCGCACCGGGAGGTGTTACCACCCTGCGAAAGGTGCGCCGTGACTCGGGCCGGTCGGGCGGGATAAGGTGATCCCATGTTTCGGACCACGATTCCCGCCGTTCTTATCCTGCTCGCCGCCTCGCTGCTGTTCTCGGGCTGCGAATCGCTGTCCGACGCCGCCGGATCGGTCCGCGACCGGATCGCGGCACGGGAGGAGACACGGGAACGCACGTTCGCGGCGGCGCCCCGCGCGACTTACGACGCGCTGAAGTCGGCCGCGACGCAGATGGGGTACCGGCAGACCCGGGGCGGACCGGCCCAAGGTGAATTTGAAGCCGTTTCCGCCGTTGCCCCCGGAGAACGCCACGGGACCTCACGGCAGATCCTGATGAAGGCGCGGATTTCAGCGGGCCTGGACGGCCGCAGCTCGATCCTGAGCGTTAGCTTGGCAGAAGTGCTTGAGGACGATTCCTCCAACCGTCCCGGTCTCGCGACGCGCTCCGCGCTCCGCGACACACCTCAGTACCAGGTGCTCTTCCAGCGCGTTTCGGACATCCTCGGCGTGCCTGCGCAGATGCCGGGACGATAGGATGAGCGGCCAACCGCCTCAGCCGGATCACGTGCGCGGGTCCGAGAGACGCCCCGCCCCGCTCAGAAGCTCCCGCGCAGGCCGATGGCCATCTGGATGCCGTACTCCTGCTCGGTGAACAGGCGGGCGTACGAGGGCGTGAGGTCGCCGTAGCGGAGGAAGCGGAACGGCCGGTTGAAAATGTTGGTCGCACTGGCGACGAACGCCAGGTCGCGCGTGAGCTGGTAGGTGCCGTTCACGTCGAGCACCGTCCGGGCCTCGATGTACTCGTAGCCGTTGGGTCCGAACGCCGCCTGCGGCAGACGCTTGTCGAGACCACGGTGGTTCCAGCGGGCGGTGAAGGTCACGCGCTTCGCCGCGAACGTGAAGCCCCAGTTGCCGCTCGTGGGAATAAAGCTCGAGAACGAGGCGCCGGGGTTGCCCTGGAGGCGGAGCTTCGTGGCGTTGCCGAACAGGGTGAAATACCCGCCCCAGCGACCGAGAGCGCGCAGGTTTTGGCGGAAGTTCACCTCGGCGCCCGTGATGCGGGCGTCGCCGGAGTTGAACTTGGTGTTGATGTTCCAATCCAAGTAGCGCTCGGGCAGCCCGAGCTCGGCGAGCACCTCCGGCGTCGCGCGGCGCGAGGCGTCGCCGAAAAAGTTCCGTAGTTCCTTGAGGAAAACGCCGGCGGAGATCAGACCGCCGCTGTCGGTGTAACGCTCCACCGAAAGGTCGAAGTTATCCGCCGTCCACGGCATCAGGGCGGGGTTGCGGACGTTGAGGGTACCGCGGTACTGGCCTGGCTTGAGCTCGTCGTCCTCGTCGGGGTCGGTGGCGCTGGTGTTGGCCACCGTGCGCGGGATGATGTCGGTGAAATTGGGCCGGCCGTAGGTCTGCGCCCAAGCCGCGCGGACGAGCAGATTCTCGGTGGCGTTGTAGGTGGCATGGATGCTCGGGTAGGCGCCGTCGTATTCCTTCTTCGTGAAGGACGCGCGGTACTCGCGGGTGAGAAGGCTCTCGGCGAGCGAGCCGGCCGCGCCCGCCTCGGGCCGGCGCACGCGCTGGCCGGCGGCGTTGCGCACGAAGGAGCCGTCGGGGTTGCGCTGCCAGATGCGCTCGGTGTCGACCAGCCCGCCGATCCCGCGGTCGATCGTCCGCTCGTAACGCACGCCGCCGAGGAGCCGGAGTCGGCCGCCAAGCAGACGCGCGTCGGCCTGGACGTAGCCCGCCTGCACCTGCTCCTTGATGTTCTCGTTGTTGTCGATGTGCGAGTTCCGGTCCGAGACACGCTGGGCCTCGGTCTGCTGGTAGAGCAGCGGGTTGAGCTGGTAGGCGCGGAACGTGCGGCTGGGCGACATCCAGTTGATGCTCGGCATGCCGTAGCCCGTATCGACGCCACGATAGCGCTGCATCAGGTAGGGCTCGATCGGCGCGGTGGCCCCCGAGACGCCATCCGGACCCGTGAAGGTCCACGTCTCGTTGCGGAGGTTGTTGTCGAGCATCACACGCTTCTCGAGCGCGCCGACCTGCACCGCGGCGGGCACCGGCAGGAAGCCGAGCGCGCGGCGGACATTGAAGAAACCTTGGTTGGTGTAGGCGCGGTTGTAGAGGTTCGCATTGTTGGCGGTGTTGCCCCGGAGATTCGCGGGATTGTTCCAGTCGACCGGCTGCTCGTTGTTGTCGAATACCTCGATCCCTCCAGGGAGCGCCGCGCCCGGCGCGAGCTTCACGAAATTGATCCGCACCGGAAACCGCTGGATCGCGCTGGTCTGCAGGAAGAATCCCGCGTCGAAATAGCGTCGTTTGGTCGCGGAAGCGGAGCGGCTCACGCCCGCCTCCACGCGCCAGCGGCCGTCGTCGTGGCGGTAGGCGACGTTGCTGGTGTCGGTGATCTGGTTGATCAGCTGGTTGGTGCCGTT
>JAURJO010000511.1 GCA_030832235.1 Verrucomicrobiota bacterium | reverse complement strand
CTACGAGACCCGCCAGATCAACGCCCGCAACGGCCAATCGGCCACCCTCGCCACCCGTGTGCGGGGTCTGGACTTCGACACCCCCAACCGCGCGCAGACGCCGTTCAACCTGGTTCCGCTCGCCACATCCTGGGTGGTGAACGCGGCGCGCTCCCGCGGCCAGACCCTCACGCCGGACCAGATCGACGCGCAGGTTTCGACCATCACCGGTCTGGACCGGAAGTTTCTCCCCACGCTCACCGACGACCTCGGGGAGACGGAGGACATCACGGCGCGCGGCACGGAGGTCGAGGTCAACTGGAACCCGGGCGATTCGTGGACGTTGAAGCTGAACGTGACCGAGCAACGCTCGTTGAACGCGAACATCGCCCCCGGTCTGGTGTCGTGGATCGCGGAGCGTCTTCCCGTGTGGCAGCGCATCATCGATCCCGAACTCAACCGGCCGTGGTTCACCGAACGCTACGGCAACCTGAACTCCGCCTCGCAGCTTCTCGCCGCGAACGTCACCGCCCCCCTCAACGTGGCGCTCGCCTCGCAGGGCAAGAGTCGTCCGCAGGTGCGGCGTTACCGCGCCAATCTCGCCTCTAGTCTGCGCCTCGCCGGACTCACCGACCACCGCGTGCTCCGGCGTCTCACGGTCGGCGGCGCGTTGCGGTGGGAGGACCGCGGCGCGATCGGCTACTACGGCGTGCAGCAATTGCCCGCGGTCATCACGGACCTTGATCCGAACCGCCCCGTCTGGGACCGCGCCCATCTCTACGCCGACGCGTTCGTCGCGTACCGCTGGCGGCTCTTCTCCGAAAAGGTCGCAGGCACCCTCCAGCTGAACGTGCGCAATCTCCAGGAGGACGGCCGGCTCCAGGCCATCAGCGCCTACCCCAACGGGCGCCCGGCCGCCTTTCGCATCGTCGATCCACGTCAATTCATCCTGACCGCCACGTTCGACCTCTGAGCCCGCCCCTTTTCTCCCATGGTCCTCAAATTTTTCCGGTGGTGCGCTTTTCTCGTGCTCGCTGTCGCCTCCGCGACCGCTTCCGAGGTTCCGGTGGTGACACGCGGGGTCGACTGGCAGCCACTCTCGGCCCAGGTTGGGCGCCTGCTTGAGGCCCTCGACTACCTCGGCGCGCCGCTGCCGACGGACGAGCGCGCCGCGCTGCGCGCCCTGACGGCCGACGTTCCCGACGCCGTCACGCGTTTCCAGGAGATTCTCGACCGCCATTGCCTCGCGTGGGTGCAGATCAACCCGGAGATGCGGGTGAAGGCCGCCGCCGGACCCGCGCGCCCCGCGCTCGTGGAACAAGGCTGGAGCCAGTTTCTGATCAAGATCCTCAACGAGAGTGGCACTACGGCGGCCCTGCGCGTCGCAAGCCCCCAAGGGGGACGCCTGTTCAACTCGCCGCCCGATGAAGTCGCCCAGCGGTGGCTGGAGGTGCAGTCCTTCGACGCCCAACCGCTGCGGCCGACGCTGGGCGGGCTGCCGGTCGAATACCGCATCGTTCAGCTTTACAGCCGTGATTCCGGCAAGCGGGAGGCCCGCCTGACGTTTGATGTCGGACAGGGCACGCAGGACCTCGGCTTTCGCAGTGAGCTCGACCTGCTGTTTGACTGCGCCCCCGCGCACGCGGTGAAACTCCGCATCCGCGACGAAAACGGCGCGCCGACCACCGCTTCACTCCTGGTGCGCGACCCGCGCGGTCGCGTCTACCCCTCGCAGGCGAAGCGTCTCGCGCCGGATTTCGCCTTCCATCCGCAGATCTACCGCTCCGACGGCGAGGTGATCCGACTTCCCGCGGGTACCTACGACGTCGAGTTTCAGCGCGGCCCCGAGTCAGTGGCGGTCCGGCGTAAACTTGAGGTGAAGGGCGATTCCAACTGGGCGTTCCAAGTGGAGCGTTGGATCGATCCCGCCGCGTTCGGCTGGATCTCCGGCGACCACCACATCCACGCGGCCGGATGCGCCCATTACACCAACCCGACCGAGGGCGTGCATGCCCCCGACATGATGCGCCACATCCTCGGCGAAGACGTGAAAGTAGGCGCCAATCTAACCTGGGGCCCGTGCTTCGATTACCAGAAACGCTTCTTCACCGGCCGGGAGGACGCGGTCTCCTCGTTCCCCTACCTCCTGCGCTACGACGTTGAGGTGAGCGGCTTCGGCTCCCACCAAAGCGGACACCTTTGTCTCCTGCGCCTGCGCGAGCAGATGTACCCCGGCGGGGAGTCCAGCGCGCACTGGCCGACCTTGGGACTGAACACGCTCCGCTGGGCGAAGAAACAGGGCGCGGTCGTGGGCCCCGCTCATTCGGGCTGGGGCCTGCAGCCCTTGCTGCCCGGCGCAAACGAGGGCGCTCACAGCGGGAACTCCGGCAACGCGCGGGTGATGACCCATGAGTTGCCGAATTATGTCGTGCCACCGTTCAACGGCATCGGAGCCAACGAATACATCGTCGACGTAACCCACCTCGTGCCCGGCCCCGACGGCAAACCGGTTCCCGCCGTGGATTTCATCTCGACCGTCGACACGCCTTACCCGTGGGAACTCAACATCTGGTACCACACGCTCAACGCGGGATTCCGGACGCGCATCAGCGGTGAGACCGACTTTCCCTGCATCTACGGCGAACGCGTCGGCCTGGGCCGCAGCTACGTGAAGCTTTCCGCAACCTATACCTACGACGCTTGGTGCGAGGGCATCCGCGCCGGCCGCAACTACGTCGGCGACGGCAAGAGCCACCTCATGGAGTTCACCGTGCACGCGGGCGAACACAGCGTCCGCATGGGCGAGAACGGTAGCGAACTGTCCCTCTCCGTTCCGGGTCCGATCCGGGCGAACCTGCGGGTCGCGGCCCGTCTTGCGCCGGAACCCGACCTCGCCGTCCGCGGAAGGAGCCCCTCGCAAAAGCCGTATTGGGACATCGAGCGGGCCCGCATCGGCGACGGGCGGGAGGTCCCGGTCGAGCTCATCGTGAACGGCCAGGCCGTCGCGCGGCGCACGCTCCTCGCGGATGGCCGGGTCCAGAACATCGAGTTGTCCGCCGAGCTGGCGCGCAGCAGCTGGGTGGCCGTCCGCATCCTGGGCTCCTCGCACACCAACCCGGTTTTCGTGGTCGTGGGGAACAAACCCATCCGGGCCTCGCGACGCAGCATCGAGTGGTGCCTCAAGGGAGTCGACCAATGCTGGTCGCAGAAGGAACGCTTCATCCGGGCGGAGGAGCATGCCGACGCCGTTTCCGCCTACGAACACGCCCGCGAGGTCTACCGGCGCCGGCTCGCCGAGACCGAGATCGATTGATCCATGCGTACCGCGATCATCTTCTTTTGCCTGCTGCTTTCTTCCGCGTCCGCGGCTGCTCCGCGGCCTGCCTTTCCCGGAGCGGAGGGCTGGGCCGCCAACACTCCCGGCGGTCGCGGCGGCCGAATTCTCCGCGTCACCACCCTCGCCGCCGAGGGCCCGGGGTCGCTCTCCGAGGCTCTCGCCACCCGCGGCCCGCGCATCGTGGTCTTCGAGGTGGGCGGAGTGATCGACCTCGCGGGAAGGATCATCGAGGTGAGGGAGCCCTTCCTCACGGTCGCCGGCCAGACCGCCCCCTCGCCCGGCATCACGCTCATCCGCGGAGGCCTGCTCATCGGCTCCCACGATATTGTCATCCGCCACGTTCGCGTACGCCCCGGCGAGGCCGGTCACGCGAAGGCGAGCGGCTGGGAGCCCGACGGCCTCTCCACCCTCCAGCACTCGCACGACATCATCGTCGACCATTGCTCGTTCACGTGGGGCATCGACGAGAACCTCAGTGTCTCGAGCAAACCGTTCGAGGGCGCGGGCCCGGAGGATTGGAGACGTAACGCCTCCCGCCGTATCACCTACAGCCGCAACCTGATCGCCGAGGGACTCAACCGTTCCACCCACAGCAAGGTCACCCACTCCAAGGGCAGCCTGATCATGGATAACTGTTCCGAGATCCTGCTCCTCGGGAACCTCTGGTCCTGCAACATCGAGCGGAACCCGCAGATCAAGGGCGGCTCGTGGACCGCGACCGTCAACAACCTGATCTACAATCCCGGAGTCACCGCCATCCATTACCACCTTAACGACCGACTCTGGCAGAAACGCCCGCCCGTCACCGGCCGGGCGGATGTCGTCGGCAACGTCCTGCGCCACGGCGCCGACACGCTGGCCGGTCTCGCGCTCGTCCGTTTCGTCGGCAACGGCGACCTCGATCTGCACGAGTCCGACAACCTCGCGTTCGACCGGGAGGGCAAGCCGCTCGCGGTGGTCTACGAGGACAACCGTTACGGCGGTAAGATCATCCCTCGAAAGTCACCCGTGCATTGGCCGGCGGGCCTCCGGGCGCGGCCCGCCTCCGCCACAGAGGAGGAGGTGCTGCGCGAGGCCGGAGCGCGGCCATGGGATCGCGACGAGATCGACCAGCGGATCGTGCGCCAGGTTCGGGAACGTTCGGCAAGGGTCATCGACAGCGAGCAGCAGGTCGGCGGCTATCCACCCGTGAAACCGGCGACCCGACTCGCGTTCAATCCCGGCGAGTGGGATCTCGAGACGATGGAAAGAGTCCGATCCGCCCAGCCATGAATAAACGCGCCGTCGCCCTCGCCCTTTTTCTTCCGGCCATAGCCACGGCCGCGCCGGCGATTCCCCGCCACGACCTACCCGCCGGCTTCGAGCTCGTCGTCGCGGCCGCCCCGCCGATCGTCCGCCACCCCATCATGGGCTGCCTCGACGACCGCGGCCGCCTCTTCATCGGCGACTCCGCCGGTGTGAACTGGACGCAGGAACAGCTGGATTCCAATCCACCGCACCGCGTGCTCTTGCTGGAAGACACCGACGGCGACCGCGTCTTCGACCGCGTGACCGTCTTCGCCGACCGCATGACCTTCCCCCAGGGCGCCTGCTGGCTGGACGGCTCGCTCTATGTCGCGTCGCCGCCGGGAATCTGGAAGCTGACCGACCGTGATGGGGACGGTGTCGCCGACGAACGCGTGATGATCGTCGGCGGTTTCGAGCACACCGGGAACGCCGCCGACGTCCACGGCCCCTTCCACCACCCCACGAACGGCCGCCTCTACTGGTGCCACGGTCGCAAGGGCCACAAGGTCGTGCGTCGGGACGGTACCGTGGTGCACGCGGGCAAGGCGTCCGGCATCTGGTCCTGCCGTCCCGACGGCGAGGACGTGCAGTGGCATTCCCTCGGTTGCATGGACAACCCGGTGGAGGTCGATTTCACCTCGGACGGCGACATCATCGGCGTCGTCAACCTCTACTACAACCAGCCGCGCGGCGACACGCTCGTGCACTGGCTGCCGGGAGGAGCCTACGAGCGGCCGGACCTGCTCGACGTGATCGCGGACCTGCCTCGGACGCTCGACCGTATGCCCGTGGTTCACAATTACGGGCACGTCGCGGTCTCCGGTTTCACCCGCTACCGGTCCGGCGCCCTTGATCCCGCGTGGCGCGACGACCTGTTCGTGACCTTCTTCAACACGCAGAAGGTCGTGCGGACACGCCTGGTTCCCGCCGGATCAACCTACACCGCGACCCAGCACGATTTCCTCCGTATTCACGACTCGAACGTCCATCTCACCGACGTGATCGAGGACCGCGATGGTTCCCTGCTGGTGCTCGACACGGGCGGCTGGTTCCGGCGCGGATGCCCCGCCAGTCTCGAGGAGCGCCCCGACATCCGTGGCGCCATCTACCGGGTACGCGCCATCGCGCCCAAGACTCCGCTGGCTCCGCGGGTGGAGCGTCCGGCGCCCGTTGTCCCTTTGGCCGAAGCTAGGACTCCCCGCGAACAACGCCGCGCGCTCGAGGTCGTCGCGGCGGCCAGGGCGATCACGCCGGCAGAGCGTACGGCACTGTTGTCCGTCCTCGGAAAAACAATCGATCCGGCGCTCGAGCACGCGGCCATGTACGCGGGGTTGGTAACGCGCGCATTCGGCCTGGACGACCTGCGTCGTGCGACGGCGCCTGACGCCCGTCGACGTTTACTGAGAATTCTTGAGCAGACGCTTTCCACCGGACCCGCGCTCAAGGAATTGAGCGCCGTCGCGCTGGAAGACACCCGCTCGTCTCACGAGGAGCTGGCGGACTCCGCCCGCTCCGTGTTGGCGCGCGACCGTGGGTCGGCGGAGCGACTCGCGCCAGAGTTTCTCCGAACGCTCGCCTCGGAAAAAGTGGCGACATCCCAACTCCAGCTCATCGTCGCGGTGCTGGCTCCGGCCCCGCTGACCCCGGCCGGTACAGGTATTATCACCCGGATGCTTGAGCATCCGGCGTCCGAAGTCCGTCAGGCCGCCTGGCGGCTCATAGCCCGAACCTCGCTTCCGCGACCGCCCGCCGAGTGGGTGGAGCGCCTCGAAGCCAACCTATCGAACGCCTCGCCGGCGGAAATGACCGTTCTTTTGCCGGCCGTGGCGCAGCTCGCGGCCCCGCGGCTCGCCGCGGCGCTGGGCCGCTACGCCGCGGGAGACGGCCGGCCGGTCGCGCTGCGCGTGAAGGCACTGGGCGCCACGCTCCGGCCGGGTGGCGCCATCCCGTCCGACTCCTTCGCGACCCTGCTCGGCGTCGCCAACGCGAACGGATCCCCGGCGGCCCGTGCCGAGTCGATCCGGATTCTGGGTCGTGCTAATCTCAATGACGCGCAAGTCAGCGCCATCGCGCCACTCCTCGCCACCGCCGGGCCCGTGGAGCTGGGCGAACTTTTCAAGGCCGTGCGCCGCAAGACCGACGCGAAGCTTGGCCGGCTCTGCGCGGAGCAATTGGCGAGGTCGCCCTTTCTCGGCTCGTTGGAAGAGAGCTTGGTCCGATCGATCTTCAGCGCGTTTCCCGCCGAGGTCTTCGACGCGATTCTCCTGTCCGCCCTCCGGGGCGCATCGGCCGACGGCGACGCCCGCCGCCGACGCTTGGAGGAATTGACGTCCGCCGCCGGAAAGGGACGCGCGGAGGAAGGCCGGCGCCTCTGGAGCGGCAGCTCCTGCGCCGCCTGCCACGTGGCCGGGGATAATGGTGGAAAAATCGGGCCCGATCTTTCCCGGATCGGCGCGGCGCGAAACGCGCGCGATCTGATCGAGTCCATTCTGTTCCCCGATGCCACGCTGGTACGTGACTTCGAGACATTGGTTGTGGAAACCGCCGATGGCGCGCAACACGCCGGCCGTCTGCTGCGTGAAACCGGCGGCGCGATCACGATCGTCGACGCCGGTGGCGTGGAAACATCCCTCCCCGCCGCATCGGTCGTCAGCCGGTCTGTTTCCCCGCGTAGCCTGATGCCGCCGGGACTCGAGCAGGCGTTCACCCAGCAGCAATTGCTGGACCTTGTCGCGTGGCTCCAATCGCTCCGCTGACCATGAACTTGCCCTCCGAAATCTCCCGACGCCGCATGCTCGCCCTCTCCGCCGCGGGCGCCGTCGCCTCGCTCGCCCGGCTGAAGGCGGCGCCGACCTCCGACGTGATCCGCCGCGAGAACGCCCGGCCCGGTACCACCGCATGGCAGCTCACCTTTGTGCGGACGCAAGGATGCCGATCGGCTGACATCGAGGGATATTGCTCCGACACCAGCGTTCGCGCCGGCGGCCGCATCGGACTATTCCTGAGCGCGCAGCCCGCTACGGAGGTATCAGTGGATGTCTACCGTCTTGGTTGGTATGGAGGAAAAGGTGGGCGTCACGTCGCCAAGTTCGGTCCGTTCAAGGTTTCACCCCAGCCCGTGCCGCCGGTGGGAGAAAATCGGCTCCGGGAGTGCCGTTGGCAGCAGACCGCCGAGATCGAGATTCCCGCCGATTGGGTAAGCGGCGTCTACGTCGGCAAATTGTCCTGCACCGCCCATCGTTACGAGAGCTACGTGATCTTCGTGGTGCGTGACGACCGCACGGCCGACCTGCTGTTCCAGACGAGCGACACCACCTGGCAGGCCTACAACAAGTGGCCCGAGCAGCACTCGCTCTACGACACCGACGAGCCCAAGCGCCCGTGGAACGCCGACACGCGCGTGAGCTACGACCGGCCCTACGGGTTGTACCCTCAGGTGGTGAACCAACCGCTCTCGGTCGGCTCCGGAGAGTTTCTGCTGTGGGAGTTCCCGCTCTGCTTCTGGCTCGAGCGCGAGGGCTACGACGTCACCTACATCTCGAATATCGACACGCACGCCGACCCCAAGGGACTCGACCGCGCCCGCTGCTTTCTCTCCGTGGCGCACGATGAGTACTGGAGCCTGGAGATGTATGAGAACGTCCGCGCGGCCGTCGGGCGCGGTCTGAGCGTCGGTTTTCTCTGCGGCAACAGCGTCTCCGGGGTGGTTCCCCTCTCCCTCCGCAATCATGCGGGACGTCCACACCGGCTGCTGTACCGCCAGGGAATGTTCGGGGGCGCCAGTTCCCGCAACGTCACGGAGCGCTGGGAAAAACACGGCCCCGACGAGGCTTTGCTGATCGGAGCCCGCACCATGTTTCCCGCCAACGGCTCCGGAAACTGGACCGTGACCCGTGCCGGCCACTGGATCCTGGAGGGCACGGGACTTCGGAACGGCGACTTCATCCCGGGGCTGGTGGGCTGGGAGCATCACGGCGATCCTGCGGATCTACCCGGGCTCGAGGTGATCGCCGCCGGCGAGACCATGAAGGCCGACGGCGCGCGCTCCACCTACGCGGCCACCGTGTATCCGGGCCCCGCGAACAATTGGGTCTTCAACGCCGCCACGATCTTCTGGTCGATGGGGCTTTCGCAGCCGCCCGGCCTCATCCCTCCTTACTCGCATCTCGGCCGGCCCCACGGTCCCGACGAGCGCGTTCAACGAATCACCACCAACTTTCTCCGTCGATGCCGCGTTACTCCCCGTTCCTGATCTTCGTATTTCTGAGCGCACTCTCGGCCGCGTCCCGCGCGGCAAGCCCGGTGCCGTCCGCCATCACGCCTCGCGAGCGCGTGCCGCTCTTCAACGGCCGCGACCTGTCGTCGTTCACCACGTGGCTCGCGAAACTGGGCACGGCGGATCCAGACCGCGTCTTCACGGTGGTCGACCGCATCGACGGCGCCCCGGCGATCCGCATCAGCGGCCAGCACTATGGCGGCATCATCACCAAGGACCGCTACACCGACTACCGCTTCGTGATGGAGTACCGCTGGGGCCCGGTGACCTGGCGCCCCCGCGCCGAGAGCACGCGGGATTCCGGGGTGCTGTTCCACTGCCAGGGGGAACCCGGCAACAACACGCCGGATTTCCGCGCGCCTTGGCAGCGTTCGATCGAATACCAGATCATCGAGGGCGGCACCGGCGACCTCATCATTGTGGGCGGCTATGAGCGTGGAAACCCGGAGCTGTTGTTTCCCACCCTTCGCGCCACCGTGACCCCGGGCACGCGTCGCTGGAATCCCGAAGGCGTCGAGCAGGAGTTCGGTCGCGGACGCAACCGCACCGATTGGCGCCTGAAGGATCCGGCGTGGAAGGACGTGCTCGGGTTCCGCGGGGCCAACGAGGCGGAGAATGTTCCGGGACAATGGAACCTCCTCGAAGCGACCTGCGCCGGACGCTCTCTGACGTACTACCTGAACGGGATCAAGGTGAACGCCGCCACCGACGCCTCGCTGCGCGAGGGGCGCATCCTGATCCAGTCCGAGGGCGCCGAGCTTTACGTGCGCCGCGTCGAACTCCTCCCACTCACACCCTGAACCGACGAGCCCTTCAGGTGGGCCCAATTCTCCCGCGGGATTCCGGGCGGATCTGGATGTAAAGCAGCGCCTCGGCGTCCGCGCCGTAGGGTCCGCGGAGAACCGGTTCGCCGTCCGGATTAACGACGAGCGAATTACCAATGCACGCCCGGCCGGCCCACGCCCCGGAAGTGATCCGGCCGACGTTGCTGCACCCCGCGATCCAGAGCCGGAAATCCC
Organism: Verrucomicrobiota bacterium; assembly: GCA_030832235.1. Classification (GTDB taxonomy): domain Bacteria; phylum Verrucomicrobiota; class Verrucomicrobiia; order Opitutales; family Opitutaceae; genus ER46. Next base: position 3,113 of record JAURJO010000511.1, on the reverse strand, counting down.
GCGCCACCGGACCGTAGTTCTCCTGCCAGAGCCATCCGTAAGGGACCTTGCGATTGTCGTGCTCCGCGGGCATCGCCCAGGCGCACGGGGAAAGGATCACCTGGGCGCCCATCAGTCCCAGCGACCGGCTGATCACTTGTCCCGGCGCAAAGGCATCAGCGCAGATCATCAGCCCGAGACGGCCAAGTCGGGTGTCGACCACGGCCAGGCGGTCGCCGAGGCCGTAATCCGTCCAGCCCTCGGCGAGTTCGTGGATTTTCCGGTGGTGCAGCAGCAATTCACCCCGCGGGTCCAGCAACACCGCCGCGTTGAACGTCCCCGCCTTGGTCCGCTCGGTCAGACCCGCGGCGACAAAGACGCGGTGCCGCCGCGCCGCCTCAGCCAGCCTTCGGCAAGCTTGCCCGCCTGGAATTGCTCCCGGTCCTTTTCTCGCGGCGGACAACCAGCCCACCTCGAGCGTCTCGGGCAGCAGTACGACGTCTGCTCCCGCCGCGGCGGCCTCGGCTATCCGCGCTTCCGCGCGTCCGAGATTCTCCGCCATCCGCCCCTGCTCCACCCGGATTTGCGCCAGCGCCAGCGTGAACATGCCTCCATCCCAACGCTCCGGCGCCCCACGCCGCAATATCGGTCGGCTCACGGTTTCTTCCGCTTCTCCTTTTCCGCGCGCTTCGCCTGTTTGGCGGTCACCCGCTCCTGCCGGAGCTCCGGTGGACGAGCGTCGGCGTAGCGATCCAACTCAGCCCGCAAGGTCCTCGCCGCGGTCGCGGTCTCGCCGGTGAGTCCCTCGACCTTCAACGGCTTTTGCTCCCAGGGATCCGCGCCGAGAGCGAAGAAGCGACCGTCACGATAGAGTTTGTGGCGCGTGCTCATCGCAAACTCCCACCTCGCTTCCGGACCGCCGTCCGAGGCGTACCACGCGTACAGCGCCTCCCGCGGCCGGCCTTTCTGGCCGAGCAGCTGCGGGAAAAAGCTCACCCCGTCCCCGGGGTAACCGTCCGGCAATCTCGCGCCGGCGGCGTCGAGCAACGTCGGCAGGAAGTCCGTGCTGCCGATCAGGTCTCCGTTGACCGTGCCCGCCGGCACACGTCCGGGCCAGCTCGCGATCAACGGCACATGGGTGCCGCGTGCGTGACTGCGGCCTTTGCCGCCGGGGTAATCCTCGCCTTTGAAGCGCGACGTGATGTCGACTCCGGTGCCGTTGTCGCCGAGGAAGAGCACGAGCGTGTTTTCCCGCAGTCCTAGGCTGTCCAACCGCGCCATGAACTCGCCTACCATCCGGTCGAGATAGGCGACCATCGCGGGGAAATTGGACGGACTCTGATTGCCGCGCTCGCCGGTGCGCGGATCCCACTTCGGGCTGTCGGGCGTCGGCTGGTACGGCGAGTGCGTAAGCACCATCGGATAATAGAGAAAAAACGGCCGCTCGCGGTGGCGGGACACGAAGTCGACGGCGAACTCGTTGAGGATAGCCGGGCCATAGCTGCCGGACGGATAGGCCCGCGGTTCGCCGTTGAGATCGAAACCCGGGTTGCCGTACCGCGATTCGCGGCTGCGGTGGTGCCAGAGCAGCGCCTCGTCGAACCCGAAGTGCCGCGGCGAATCCGGTTCCGAGCCGAGCTGCCACTTGCCCGCGATGCCCGTGACATAGCCGGAAGACTTCAGCAGCCGCGCAAACGTGACCGCCCGGCGGTCCATCGCCCCGAACTCGATGTAATTCCGCGCGTTCGAGAGCCCGGTCATCAGCTGCACGCGCGTCGGCGTGCACAGCGGTTGCACATGGCAGCGCTCGAACCGCATGCCGCTCGCCGCCATCCGGTCGATATTCGGCGTCTGGTAAGATTCGCCGCCGTTGGCAGTAATGCACTCATAGCCGAAGTCATCGGCGAGGATGAGCACGAGATTGGGCCGCTGGGAGGACGCGGCGCACAAAGACACCGCGACTACACAAGGCAAAATCAGGGACAGGATACGGGGAGTCATAGGAAAGCTTTGGGAGCCGTTAAGTCAGATGGCCCGGAGCTGCGGCCGCGCTCAGTCGTCCTTGATCTTCCCGAGCTGACGGGTCTCGGCCTTCACTTCAGAAATGAAACCGGCGGCGATCCGGTGCAGTTCGGCGGCCTTCTCCGGCATGCGCTTCACGAGATTTTCCGCCTCGCGCAGGTCGCGCGCCAGGTCGAACAGCTCCACCTCTCCGGTCGTCCAATTTTTCACGAGCTTGAGGTCGCCCCAGCGCAATGCCGTCTGCGCGCGGCGATCGATGGCTTGGTGGAACAGGAGGTACGGTCGCACCCGGCGCACTTCCCCTACTCCTCCGTTCAGCCACACGCCGCGCAGGCTGCCGCCGTCCAACACCTCCGGCAGTTTTTCCCGGTAGCCCGCGAAATCCGCGAACGTCGGGAACAAATCTAGACCGGTGACAGGCACGCGGCTGACACTTCCCGGCTTCACCCCGGGACCGGCCACGATGAAGGGAACACGGATGCCGCCTTCGTAGAGCGTGCCCTTCGCGCCGCGCAGGGGATAATTGGGCCCCTGTCCTTTGTCGGCCGCGCCGGGCAACGTGGGCCGCCCGCCGTTGTCGGACATGTAGATCACGTACGTCCGTTCGGCGAGACCGAGAGCGTTGAGGCGGTCGAGCAGCCGCCCCACCGCTTCGTCGAGGTCCTCAGTCATCGCGGCGAAAACATCGAGGTTGTGTTTGATGCCGGTCGGACGTCCCCGCACGCGCGCCATGGCCGCAGCGCTATGCTGGATCTCGAGGTGGACAGCGTAATGGGAAACCTGAAGGTAAAAGGGCTTTCCCGCGCGGGCCTGCTCTTCCAGGAAAACACCCGCGCGCTCCGTGAGCGTGCTCATCAACTTCGGATCCTCGCGCTGGACCTCCCCGCCCGCCTTCCGTCCGCCGCCGGTGTTGTTGCCGGTGACGCCGTCACTTTCGTCGAACCCCTGGTCGGCCGGACTCACGCCGTCGTAGCGGTGATCCCATTTCCCGAAGTGTGCCGTCCGGTAGCGGGCGTCGGCGGCCTTCAGCATCCGCGGAATGTTCAACTGTTGACGATAAACCTCCGGCCAACTTTTCCGGTCCTGTTGGTACTCATGGCGCGCGGGAGTCT
>JAURJO010000510.1 GCA_030832235.1 Verrucomicrobiota bacterium | reverse complement strand
CGCCTCCTGCTCGCCGCCGCCTTGCTCGCCGCGGCGCCCGCCTTGGCCGCCGACGCCCCCGCGCGGCCCAACGTGATCGTGATCCTGGCCGACGACCTCGGCTGGACCGATCTCGGTGCCTTCGGCAGCGACCTCCATGAGACGCCGGTCCTCGACCGGCTCGCGCACGAGGGCATGAAGTTCACGCAAAACTACTCCGCGTGCACCGTTTGCTCCCCGACACGCGCCGCCCTCATGACCGGGAAATACCCGGCGCGACTCCGCATCACCGACTGGATCCCGGGCGCGATGCCCGACAACCCGAAGCTGATCGTTCCCGACTGGACGAAGTTCCTGCCAACTTCCGAGACGAGCCTCGCCACCGTGTTTCGCGCCGCGGGCTACACGACTGCGAGCATCGGCAAGTGGCACCTCGGCGGGCCCGACACCTATCCGGAGAAGCACGGTTTCGACGTGAATATCGCCGGCACCGACAAAGCCCAGCCACCGACCTACCACGCGCCCTACAACATCGCCACGCTCACGCCCGAGGGGAAGGACGGCGAATACCTCACCGACCGCTTGGGCGAGGAGGCCGCGCGTTTCATCGAGAAGAACCAAGCGCGGCCGTTCTTTCTCTACCTGCCGCACTTTGCGGTGCACACGCCGATCCAGGGCCGCGCCGATCTCGTCGCAAAATACCAGGCCCGCATCCGTGAGGGCATGCGCCATCGCAACGCCGCCTACGCGGCGGTGACCGAGAGCCTCGACTCCGCTGTCGGCCGCGTCGTCGCCACCCTCGAGCGCCTACGGCTCCGCGAGCGTACGATCATCGTTTTCACCTCCGACAACGGTGGCCGCATCACGCAGGGCACCACGACCAACGTGCCCCTGCGCTTTGGCAAAGCATCCGCCTACGAGGGCGGCGTCCGTGTGCCGCTCATCGTTAACTGGCCGGGCGTCATCCAACCCGGCGGCGTGTCCGACGCCCCCGTCATCACGATGGACCTCTTTCCGACGCTCGTGGAGCTCGCCGGCCTGTCCGCCGCGACATCGCGCACCGCCCTCGACGGCGTGAGCCTCGCCCGCCACCTCCGCGGCGGTCCGGCGCCACGCCGCGACACACTCTTCTGGCACTACCCTCACCACCAGCACTACCAGCTCGGCGGCACGATGCCCTACGCCGCGATCCGCGCCGGCGACTATAAGCTCATCGAGTTTTACAACGACCTGAAGGACATCCGCCTCGAGCTCTATAATATCCGCGCGGACATCGGGGAAACCAAGGACCTCGCTGCGACGGAGCCCAAACGCGTCGCCGAATTACGCGACCGACTCCACGCGTGGCAGCGCGAGGTGGGCGCGCAGATGCCGACGCCCAACCCCGCCCACAATCCCGCCAAGCCCGAGTACACCCCGCCACCTGCCAAGGGAAAGAAGGCCGCCGCCAAGGGTTGAACTCCACCGCGATGAAACTTTTCCGCTCGCTCCTCCTTACGTCCGTCCTCCTTGGCGTCCGGGTCGCCGCCGGTGAGCTCGTGCTGCGCGAAGGTGACGCTTCGCACTCGCTCACCGTCACCCGTGCCGGCGGCGGGCCCGCACTCGTCACTCAAAACGCCCCGCCCGACGCACGGCCGTCCGTGCACCCCGCGAAATCCCCCGCGGGAGCGGAGGGATTGTTCTGGGGTTTTCCCGGCCTCAATGGTCGCGACTATCTCCGGAATGCCGACGGCAAGCACTGGCGCCGCGCCGCCACGGCCTCCCTCCTGCCGCGCGGTGAGGAAGTGCGCTGGAGCACGACCTACGACCTGCTCGACGCGCAAGGCGACCGCGTGCTCACCGAGACGCAGACCTGGAGCGTGCGCGAGTCCGGCCGCCGTCTGCTGCTCGATGTCGAGTGGAACGGGCAAGCGCACGTCGACGTGACGGTCGCGGCGGGCGATCGCGGCGGGTTCACGCTGGGCCGAGCCGGCGAAGGATTCTCAGCGGCCAACGCCGCCCGCCAGCGCGACGCCCGCGCGGATCGTCAGCGGGCGGTCTGGCTCGACGTTTCCACTCGCGCGCCTGACGGCACCGGGAACGTACACCTCGCGATCCTCGATCATCCGCGCAATCCGGGATACCCGGCCGCCTGGCGGGTCGACGCGCAAGGTGGCACCGGCCCGGTCCGCGCCCTGCAGGGTGAATGGAAGATCGCGCGAGGCCAACGCGCCGTTTTCCGCCACCAACTCGTCATCTACGACGGCGCCCTCGACGATGTAACGATCGATGAGGCTTGGAAGGCGTTCAGCGGTGAGCGCCTAGACTTCGCGCTCTGGGTGCTCGCCCGTGAGGAAGGCCGCCGTGCCGCGACACTCGGCGCCGAGGAAGCGGTGGCGAGGATGACGGTGGCCGACGGACTTGAGGTGAAACTCGCGGCCGCCGAGCCGATGATCACCCAAGCGATGGCGTTCTGCTGGGATCACCGCGGCCGGATGTGGGTCGCGGAAAACCGCGACTACGAGAACCGCAAGGCCGGCTTCTCCGGATCGGGCGACAGCCGCATCGTGATTCTCGAGGATACCGACGGGGACGGTAAATTCGACACCCGGAAGGTCTTCCTCGAGGGCATTCCCTTCCCCTCGGCCATCGCGGTGGGCTTCGACGG
>JAURJO010000509.1 GCA_030832235.1 Verrucomicrobiota bacterium | reverse complement strand
CTGCGGCAGCGCGCGAATCGTTACGGACAACAGGGCACCGCGACGCGCCGCATGCGCGTGAGTTTCGCGTGGAATAACATGGCGATCGCCGAGCTGCGCGACCTTAACCGCCATCGGACGGGGCACCGTTACACGCCGTTCATCCAGGCGGGTTTCTACCTTCCGCCGGAGGTCGATCGCTCCGTCCATGCGCGGCTGCTGGAGGACCAGGCTGCGCTCACCCACGAGTTGTTGGCGCGGGGTTCTCCCGCCTATGTGCACTCGATGCTGCTCGGCGCCCAGACTCCCTTCGAACACAGCACGCACGCCGACAAATTCATCTACGAGGCCGAGCTGCGCACGGGGATGGGAGCACATTTCCGCTATGCGGAACATCTCAGCGCCGCGCTCTCGCGCTTTCTCGCGGTCGTGCCGGAGGCCCGCGGGTGGGTGACCGAAGGCACCGCGGAGCCCGAGTGACCGGTTGGAGCCGGTCGGGGTTAGGATCGAGTTTAAGGTTGGCGGAGTTTTCGCCAACCGGCATCAATTCGGGTCGTCGTTCTGTATGCACCTTCGAATCGCCGCCGTTTTTTTCCTCGCCGCGATTGTTGCCGCGCGGGGTGCGGACGCCACCAGCCCGCTGAATCCAGCGCAGCGTAACGAGACTCTCGCGCCCGGGCCGGGAATCACTCCCGACCTTCGTACGCCGGCGGACACGGTGAATTCACGTGTGCAGGAAGACCGATTTGCCCCGACGGTCGTCGAACGCAAAGAAGCGATCCTTGGGTCGCGTCGGGCGCCGGTTGAGACCGGGGAAACGCGCGACAAGACCATTGTGGACAAGGATGTTCGCACCCCCGAGACGATCCGCTACCCCATGAGTCCCTTCGACCACCAGTCGTCGGCGCGCTCGACCAAGGATGAGACGAAGCGCCCGCCTACGGTGGCGAAATACCAAGACAGTCTGGACGCGGCGAGCGCGAGCAACATGGCGCGGTTTCCCGCCTTGAACGGCGCCACCACCGCCAAGATCAACCGGTTCATTTTCCGCAAGAACACGGCGGAGCCGGACCGCGTGCTGGGCGGCGCGCCCGTGACTCCGGCAGCCGGAGGTTCCTCTCCCGTTCGCTGAGACGGTGTGTCGCATGAGCCGGTTCCGGGTCCTCCAGTTCAACATGCAGTTCGGCCAGTGCTGGGATGACATCCATCCCGACCATGCTCCGGTTCGCCTCGATCTGACGATTGAGGAGATCAGGCGGCACGACGCCGACATCGTGATGTTGCAGGAGGTCGAACGGGCCCAGGCTGGTGGTAAGCAAGTGCTGCCGCCGCCGAATTACTCCCGTTTACGCGAAGCGCTTCCCGGGTATCACTGCTGGTTCAGTTACCCGCGGGAGGATTCCCGGGAGCTGCCTTTCGGTGTCGGTCTGGCCATCCTGTCGCGCACCGAGCTGAAGGATTGCACGCGGCTCGATCTCCCTTCGCCGCCGATTGAGTTCGAGTTCCAGGGACGGCGAACGACCCCGACCGACCGCCTGCTCATAGGCGCGCGCACGGTGATCGACGGACGCGAGGTCCGGTTGCTCAACACGCACCTACTGGCGTTTTTCATGCTGGGTTCGAGCAGCAACCGAAATCCTTTTCAGCGCCAGGTGGTCGCGGAGCAATTGGATGCCGCGCGCGGCCCCGCGTTACTCTCAGGGGACTTCAACGTCAGCGGCCACGCGTCCCTGGTGGCGCAGTTCGCCGAGCGCGGCTTTCGTACCGTTCAGGATGTCCATCCCACATGGCGTCGGCGGCCGTATGTCCTCGACCATATTTTCCACAACGAGGCCTTGCGGTGCGTGGCTCATCGAGTGGAGCCCACCCCGGCCAGCGATCACCACCTGTTGGCGGCTGACTTCGAGTTTGCCTGAAAAAGGAACCGTCCTGCTCAGGCCCGGCGCACGCGTTCCTTCTCGTCCTCGCGTTCCTCCTCGATCCGCGTGCGCTCGCCCGCCATCTGCCGGCGGATTTTCTCAGCCTCCTCAAGGTTCTGCGCGGAGAGGGCGTCGTCGAGCTGCTTGCGCAGGAAAATCTCCCTTTCGGCCATCTTGCCCTGATAGACGCGGTCGATCTCGGCGAGGCGCGCCTTTTTTTCCGGAGTGAGTGGGCGCGAGGCCTGCGGGTCGGATTTTGCCAGCCGCTCCATGGCGAGTTCGTAGGCGCTTTTCATCCGGAAAAAGGTGAGCCGGTCGCGGGTGGGTTCAAGCGCGCTCTCGTTCTCCGGAACTCAATCTGATCCGTAGTGAACGCCCGCCACCAGCGTTGCGGCGACCACGGCGAATGGCGGCCACCAGCCGCCCGCCTCGCCTCGCCATCCGCGGGCGTAGCCGTGGAGGATCGTCGCGACGAGCAGCATGAGAGCGGCTTGGCCGATCCAAGGGGCCGTGTAGCGGGCGGGGAGAAACATTCCCGGCACCTCGACGCCGGCTTGCAGCCCCCGTTCGATCAGCATGAGCAGCAGCGCCGCGGCATGGTTCGCGAGGATCGTCGCCCAGTCGAGGTGGCACAGGCCGAAAAGTAGCGAGGCGAATCCCGCGACGGTCACCCCGGATGCGGCGGGAAGCAGAGCGAGATTGGCGATGAGCGCCCCAGGCGTGATCAGCTGGAAGTAATGGATGCCGGTGATGACGCTGACGAGTGTCGTGGCCAGGCCGATGGCGAGCGCCCCGCTCCCGCTTGACCAGATCGCCCTGACCAGGCGTTGCCCGGGCGTCCAAACGACCTCCGGCACTTCCCGCCAGGGAGACCACGTTCGTTGCCAGTGTCCCGCCAACGGCAGGCCAAGCAGAAGGAGCGCGAGCACGATCGCGTAGCTCATCACGAAACTCGCGCTGAACACCTGCAGCGGTGAAACGAGGATGGATGCCGCCGCCGAGGCCACGAGCGCCGCGAGTACGTTCCCCGGTCGGCGGAGCACAAAGGCGGCCTGCAGGAAGGTCGCCATGAACCAGGCGCGCACCGCCGACGGTGATCCCCCGGTGATGTCGACGAACATCCAAAGCAGAGCCGTCGCGACCAGGAAGCGCGGCCAGCGCGGGACCCGTGCGAGGGTGAGCATGGCCTGCAACGCGACCGCGATCACGCCGATGTTCAAGCCGCTGATCGCGAAAAGATGCATTGTCCCGCTGCGCATGAAGACTGCCTGCTGCTCCTCTGTAATCTCGCGTTTCTCGCCCAGCATCATGCCGCGCAACAGGGCCGCGAGCTCCGGTCGTTTTTCCACCAGCCCCAGATCGAGAATCGCACGGAAGCGCTCCGCGGCCGCGGCGCAAAACCGGTAGTAGGCCGGAGCGGGACTTTCCTCCGCGATCAACCGTCCGCGGCTCATCCGGAAGTTCATGCCTGCGGCCGCGAGATAGTCCTCGAAAGTTCCCGCCGCCGGCTTTTCCGGCAGCGTGGTCAACACGCCAATAGCCGCGAAAATGGCGCCGCGCACCGGCGTTGGATCCGATTCGGCGCGGGAGAGGGAAAAGTGGAGGTTTTGACCTGTCAGGTCGGCCAAGTGCGGATCGGTGGTCACGATTTCCGCCAGTCCCGAAATGCGCCCGGGTTCCCGGGATGGAAAGAGACGATCGATCCGCAGCCGCAGGTTCGCCTCTCGCGCCGGGAGTGGGTCCCAAGCCGCCAAGCGGTTGCGCTGCAGAACCCCCGCCGCCGCACTGGTGCAAAACAGGGCAAGGGCGAGGCTGCAGGCCCACCGACGCGGGTGGTTCGCGCTGGCCACTGCTAACGCGGCCGCCAGTCCGGCGGTGACGAGCGGTCCGGTGGCCTGGCGGATTCCGGTCGCGCTTCCCGCCGCCAGTCCGGCGATTGCCGGAAGAACCAGCCAGAGCAGCGGCGCGCGGTAACCGAGGGTGCGGTCTTCCATGCCGCGAGGGCGTAGTGGTCCGCTCAAGTCGCGCGACGGCGTTTCCGCCGTAAATCGGGTATGCGGGCGAAAATGCCTTTCCAAGGCTGGTGTCGCGCGAAACCCTCGGATCGTGTCCGCCGCCGACCAACAGGATTTTTTCGCTGAGGAGCCGTCCACTCCGCGTGCTCCCGTGGCGGCCGGCGCGCGCCCGGCGCACCAGCCGCTGGCGGCACGTATGCGGCCGCGCCGGCTGGCCGAGGTGGTCGGTCAGGAGCATCTGCTGCGCCCCGGCAGCCTGCTGCCGCGGCTGGTGGCGCAGAACCGTTTCGGCTCGCTGCTGTTTCACGGCCCGCCGGGCAGTGGCAAAACCAGCCTTGCCGAGGCGATCGCAGCCGAGACCGGATGCCGTTTTGTCCGCGTCAACGCCGTCATGTCCAACGCGGCCGAATTGCGCGAGGTTCTCGCGGCCGCGCGCCGGCGCCCGGGCGAGGCGACGATTCTCTTCATCGACGAGCTGCACCGCTTCAACAAATCGCAGCAGGACCTGCTGCTGCCCGATGTCGAGGAAGGCGTCGTGCGCCTCATCGGCGCCACCACGCATAACCCGGGTTTCTACGTGAACCCGCCGCTGCTTTCGCGCAGCCACTTGTTCCGGCTCGAGCCTCATTCGACCGCGACGGTGGCGGGCGTGTTGCGTGCCGCGCTCACGGATGCCGAGCGCGGGCTGGGTTCGCGGCGGGTCACCGTTGAACAGCGGAGGCTGGAGGAACTGGCGGTTTTGTCGGACGGCGACCTTCGGCGCGCGCTCAATTCGCTCGAGGTCATCGTGCTCGGCCTGCCGGAGGGCGCCGAGATCTCCGCCTCCGATCTGGAGGTTTTCGCGCGCGAGCGGCGCATCCGTTACGACGCCGACGAGGACGAGCACCACGACACGATCTCAGCCTTCATCAAGAGCTGCCGCGGGTGCGATCCCGACGCCGCGATGTACTGGCTGGCCAAGATGCTCGCGGGCGGGGAGGACCCGCGTTTCATCGCGCGGCGGCTGGTGATCCTTGCCAGCGAGGATGTGGGGCTGGCGGATCCGCAGGCCCTGCCACTCGCGGTGGCGGCGCACCATGCGGTGGATTTCGTGGGACTACCGGAGGCGGAGTACGCGCTCGCACATGCGACGCTCTACATCGCCACCGCGCCGAAGAGCAATTCGGCCACGCTTGCCCTCGCCGGGGCGAAGCGCGTCATCGCCGAACAGCCGGTGCAGCCGGTGCCGGCGGCATTGCGCAGCAAGGGAGGCCAGGCGAACAAGCGGCACGGTCACGGGCAGGGCTACGCGTATTCGCATGATTTTCCGGAGGCCATCTCGGGTCAGGAGTACCTCGAGCATCCGCTCACGCTTTACTCGCCGAAGGCGGCCGGTTGGGAAACGAAGATCGCCGACCGTCTGGCGCGATGGCGGGAAATCAAAGCCCGCCTGCAAAACGGCGGGTGAGGGACGCGTGCCACCCGACGGCTTGCCGGGAGCTGGGCCGGGGATAGCCTTATTCCCATGAAGTCGTTCGCCGCCACGTTCATCGCGTTGATCACCGCTGTTTGGGTCGTGGCCGCGCAGCCCGCGGGTAAAGCGCCGGGGAAGACGGCGGAGCCGGCCAAGATCGCCGGTATGGTGATCGCGCGCCCCGCGAAGGGATTCATCGGGCTCGAGGTAGCTGGCGGCAATTTCCGCCTCACGTTTTACGACGAGAACCGTGAACCGGTTGCCCCGGCTGCGGTAAAGGCGGTCCTGCGTTGGACGCCGACCAACCGCACCGGCGCGGAGTTCTACGCGCTGGAGCCCTCCGCGGATGGCAAGGTCCTGATGTCGCCGAAGACCGTGCGGCCGCCGTACCAGTTCAAGATGTTCCTCTCGCTTTTCGCGGCCGGGGCGGACGCGCCGTTCGAGAGCCACACGGTCGACTTCCGCCAGTAGTCGCCGACGTGGCACGAGTGATTTCGTCGGGCGGACTTTCTGGTTGCGGTGCCTGTCGCCCGCCTAGCGAATAGCAGGTTCATGAGTCTCGACTCACCTTCCTTGCGGGGCATCGACGGATCCCGCCTCCGGTTTGGCATCGCCGCGGCGCGCTTCAACGGGGCGCTGGTGGACGCCCTGCTGGAGCGGGTTGAGGCGGGCTTGCGAGCCACTGGAGTGAAGGCGACCTCCGTCGAGGTCGTGAGGGTCCCCGGTTCCCACGAGGTGCCCTGGGCCGCGCAGGCCCTCGCGGCAAAAGGGCGTTTCGACTGCGTGATCGGTTTGGGCGTGCTCATCGCCGGCGACACGAGTCACCACGAGATGGTTGGCGAAAGCGTATCACACGCGCTGCAGTCAGTCGCGCTCGGCACCCGGGTGCCGGTCATTAACGGAGTTATTGTGGTGAACAACCTTGCCCAAGCGCGCGCGCGTTGCGCCGGAAAGATCAACCGCGGTGCGGAGTTCGCGGGGGCGGCACTTGCGATGGCGGATTTGCGCCGGAGGATGCGCGCATGAGCAGGGAACTCTTCATCCAGCGGCGCGACAGCCGCGTGGCCGCGCTGCAGTACCTCTACGCGTGGAGCATCAACGATCCGCGGAGCCTGGCTGACGACCTCGGGACCTTCTTCGAGGGCTGCGAGAAGCCCCGCGACCACTACGCCTACGCCGAGGAAATCATCCAGGGCGTGATCCTGCATCAGGAGGAGATTGACGGCCACATCCGGTCGCTCGCGCAGAACTGGGATTTCGAGCGAATCGCGAAGATCGACCTCGCGATCCTGCGGCTGGCGATCTTCGAGATGCTGCGGCGACAGGACGTTCCCCCGGTGGTCTCGATCAACGAGGCGATCGACCTTTCGAAGCAGTTCTCCAACGCCGACTCGAAGCGCTTCATCAACGGCATCCTCGACCGCCTGAAGAGCCAGCTCGGCCGCGACGCCCGCAAGGCGGGGTGAGGTTTGTGGCAGAAGAATCTGGAAATCAGGGAATCAGGAGCAAATGGGGGAACTTACGAATCGTGACCTGAGTGGACGTGTCATTGAGGCCGCCATCCGGGTGCATCAGATTCTCGGGCCGGGATTCCTTGAGTCCGTGTACGAGTCCGCCCTTTGCGTGGAACTCGAGCGTAGAGGAATTAGCTTCGAACGACAGAAAGTAGTCTCGTGCAATACGAGGGTCGCAGGATATTGGAGCACCGTCTGGATCTCCTCGTGGAGAAGGTTCTATTGGTTGAGCTCAAGGCCGTGCGGGAGATCGAAAATATCTTTTTCGCCGTCGGACGCTCTCAAATGAAAGCCGCTTGTTTGGAGTCAGGTCTGATCCTCAACTTTGGATCCATGCCGCTCGGGATAAAGCGCATCGGCCGTGAGCGCTCGGAGTCCTGATTTCCTGATTCCCAGATTTCACCTTCGGCTTCCCACATTCCCCACCCGATTTCGATGTTTGGTCTATTCCGCAAGTTCAAGGAGGGTCTCGCCAAAACCGTAGCTGCGATCACCGAGCGCACGCGCGGACTCTTTGGCGGGCGGGTGATCGACGCCGCCTCCCTCGACCAACTCGAGGAGGCGCTCTACACGGCCGACTTCGGCGTCGAGACCACCAACGAGATTCTTGCCGAGATCCGGCAGGCTTACGCCAAGGACAAATCCCTGCAGGGCCGGCAGGCGGCCGAGATCGGGGTCGCGGTGTTGAAGCGCGTTCTCGCGGGCGCGGAGGCGTCTTTGCCCCCGCTCAACGCGACCACGGGGCGGCCGGTCGTGATCGCGATGATCGGGGTCAACGGCTCCGGCAAGACCACCTCCTCCGCGAAACTCGCGTGGCGGCTCCAGCGCGACGGCGCCAAGGTGATGCTGGCGGCTTGCGACACTTTCCGGGCGGCGGCGGTGGAGCAGCTCAAGGCGTGGGCCACGCGGCTCCAGGTGGAGATCATCGCCAGCCACACGGGTGCGGATTCCGCGGCCGTCGCTTTTGACGCGTGGCAGGCGGCGAAGGCGCGCGGGCACGATTACCTGATCGTGGACACCGCGGGACGCCTGCACACGAAGGACAATCTGATGGAGGAGTTGGCGAAGATCCGTCGCGTGCTGCAGAAGCACGATCCGGCGGCGCCGCAGCACCGCTGGCTGGTCGTGGACGGCTCGCTCGGCAGCAACTCGATCGAGCAGGCGAGGGTGTTCCACCGAAGCTTTGGTCTCACCGGATTGATTGTGACCAAACTCGACGGCACCAGCCGCGGAGGTGCGATCGTCGGAATTTACCGGCAGCTGCGCATCCCTATTTTGTTCCTCGGCTTGGGCGAACAACCGGAGGACCTGCAGCCGTTCAACGCGGAAAGCTACGCGAAGGCGGTTTTCGGGCTCGATTGAACGGAAGGTTTCTCGGTCCGCGGCGGGATTACTTCATTTTCGCGTCCGGCTGATCACATTGGCCAGTTCCTTGGCGCGTCGTTGGGAAGCGGCTTCGGTCGCCGGCATCAAAGCCTCGCGCGCGAGGGCAAGTCGTCGCGCGGCCTCCGCATGGCCATTTGAAGTGGCGACCTGCAACCAAGCCGTCGACTCCACCGTGTCGCGCGGTAGGCCCTCACCCCGGCCGAGCTTGATGCCGAGCATGAATTGGGCTTCGGCATGACCTTGCTCTGCCGCACGCCGGCACCATGCCGCCGCCGCGGCGAGGTCGCGTGCGACGCCGTCGCCGTTGGTCAATAACACCGCGAGATTGAACTGACCTTCGGCGAAGCCTTGTTCCGCCGCGCTTCGAAACCATTTCGCAGCCTGGGCGCTGTCGCGGGCGAGGCCTTGCTGACCGCCGGCGTGCCAGACTCCGAGCCGGCTCTGCGCCTCCGGATTTCCAAATCCGGCCAACAGTTGAGTCTCCTCCAGCACCGAGCCAATTTGGGAGATTTCCCCGGCCTCGTTCAGAAAAAGCATGGGAAGGTATTCCCCGACGTAGTCACGTCGCCAGTAGTGCCCGGTTGTCCGCTGGGTCTCCGGGTCCGTGAAGCGATACTGGTATTTCGCCATCCGAATCATCTGCGGCGGTTGGTCGGTGAAGGGATCCTCCTTGAAGAGACGAATGACATCCGGGTTTTTTCTGAGCAGGTGACCGGCCACGACCCCGTAGATGGCGCTCGGTTCGTCCCGCGTAGCCACCAAGATCTGCAGGGACGCCTCGAAGCGCGGAAAGTGAGGCGCCACGAACGGGCTCATGCGGTCGAGCCGCTGCGGGAAAAAGCGGAACTCATAGGGACGCCACGTGCGTCCGCCATCGTTTGATCCGATGAACTCCGTCACGAGGTGATTGGTGTCGAAGCGCGAGTAAAGCCGGTAGGAGTTGACGCTGCCGAATGCGTGGACGACCCAAGGCACGAAGGCGGGGTTCAAATAGACCAGAATGGTCAGCGTGAAATGCGCCCACAGGCCCGCGGCGAGCGGCAGCGAACGCCACAACGGGCGTTCAGGCGAAATCACGGAGGGAACGCTGAACAAACGCGCGGTGCCCCGCCATCCAAGTCGGCCCCGCACCGCCACCAGCATGCGATCATCCAGCAGCAGCAAGCCGAGTCCTACGGAGGCGGTGTTCAGCCAGCCGAAATTACAGGTGAGCTGGATGCCCGCCTGAAGGGCGAACCAGAGGGCCAGCGCCGCCCACCGGCATCTGCTCCCTCCGAAGATCGCGAGCAAGGGGGCGCCGATTTCGGCGGCGAACGTCAGGCCCCATTCAAAAATATGCCACGCCGCCGGCAGGTGGTAGTCGACGTACGCGAGGATAGTCGGGCTAGGGGCGGTCTCGTAGAGATGACTGAGCGCGCTGAAGTCGCGCCACCGGGCGTCCCCGCTGAGAAACTTCGCCAGCCCGGGCCCGAGCATGACTCGGATCAGCAGCCACCGCATCATGAACAAGCTCAGGGCTGAAGGCGGACGATCCGCGCCGAGCCCAGGTCTAAATCCCGCCGGCGCGAACGGGATGCTCAGCAGCGCCACCTCGAGCATCAGCCAGTCGACCTGTGGTTCCGAGAAAACGCGCCAGACGCGGGCGAAGGACAGTAGGGTGGCCCAGCAGATGAACAGCGAGAAGCGCGGCCAGAAATTGAACACGAGCGCGATCGCCGCGAGCAGCCCGGTCCATTGCAGGACAGGCACCGGCAAGGAGCCGCCACCGAGCCAGAATAGTGTCGGCGTGCGGAGGATAGCCTCCAAGGTCCCGGGATATTCAGTACGTGCCTGCTCGATCAGCTTGTCGATCGGCAGTATTCCGCCCGGACCCACCAGCGCGCCGCCTTCGAGGAGAAGGCCCGCAAAGATCACCACGAAAACGATTCCCACGGCTCGTAGCACGAGCCAGCGAGGCCAGAGATACGTGGAGTCCGTTCCCAGCCCCGCGAAATCCCGGACGTTCTTCCACATGCTCATTACCTTCGGTATAATGCTCTCATATCGCCGGCGAAGGGATGATCAGATTTGTCCACCCGCCTTACAGACGGAAGCGATTCGGAAAGCTCACGGTACAAAGCGGATCGCACTCACGCGTTCATCGGTGAACTCGATCACCAGCGTTGCGACTGCCGCGTCGGGCACGTTGCCGATCCCGGCCTGTACCCCGTTCGGACGTGTGCTCGAGATGCTACCGCCGCCACCGGGGGCGTTGGCGGAGGCGAGTCCGGAATTTTGGGAGCGCGCCCCGGGTACGTTCATGCCCGTCGCTGCGGCGGAGGTGCCGCTGACCGGAAAGTTGCGGTAGGTCCAAGTTATCGCGCCACCCGGACCCGCCTGTTTCCGGTCGGGGCGGCCCAAGGCGATGTAAACAAGATCCGGTGTGAAGCCGGGCTCCACTTCTCCCGCGCGGACCTTCGCCTGGACCTCGGTAGACTGCGTTCCGAATGCTTCGGCCTTCTCAAGGGCGCGAGATTCACGAGCACTCTGGCAGGCGGGGAGAAACGCAGCGGTGAGCAGGACCGCGGGTAATGCGGTAAGGCGGATTGCGGCGGGGTTACGCATGGTTGGAATGGGATCCGGGCCGGGATGTGAGACGACAAAAAAGCGGCGGCCTTTCGGCCGCCGCTTTGCTCAAGCGATCAGGATTCGTTCCGCCTCAGAAGCGGAGCGTGTTCGTGAACAGCCAGTTCCGGGCCGGGGACATCGCGAACGAGCCCTCGGAGTACTGCTTGTCCGTCACGTTGTAGACACCCAGGTTGCTGTGGATCTTGTAGCCCATCAGCTCCCACGGGAGGCTCAGGGTAAGGTCGAACACCGTGTAGTTACCGGCTTGGTAGCCGCCCGCGAGGGGGTTCCAGTCAACCGAACGGGAAACGACGGTCTCGGACGAGTAGCGGGCGCCGGCGCTCACGGCGAGACCGCGGCCGAGTCCGCCAACGAGATTTTCAGTGAAGGTGTACTTACCGAAAACGTTGAAACGGTATTCCGGAACGTTCTCTACGCGCGCACCCCAGAGGATGTCGGCATCGCGCTTCTGGGTGGCCGAAAGGGTCGCGTACCCGGCTGAACCCGGCTTGGCGTAGACCGGACGGCTGTCCTCGATCAGCTTCGCCGTGGGCAGGAACGAGGCGTTGATGACGGCCTGGAAGTTCCGGATCGGCGTGTAGATGACCTCGGCTTCCGTGCCGGCGATGCGCACGTTGTTGTCGTACGCGCGGACACGGAAGATGCGGCCGGTGCTGGCGGCGCTATTGAAGCCAGAGGGCGTCGAGCCACCGGCGGCGATACCGCGGGCCACGCCGGCGATCAGCAACGGATCGGCGGAGTAGTTGAGCGGCTCGTTCAGGTTGGACTGGGCGACGCCGTCGTCCTCCTTGCGGTTGGCGCGGTTGGCGGAGAACAGCGACCAGGTACCGACGATCTTGTTGTCGGCCGACGTGTACTTGGCGCCGACCTCGTAGTTCATGCCGGTCTCGTTCGGGATCAGCTGGTCGTAGCGGAGGCCCTGGATGACCTTCAGGAACTGATCGACGCTGGTGATGTTCTGGCCGCGGTAGGTGAAGCCGTTCTGGCCGCGGGCGCGGGCCTCGGCGAGGATGCCGTTCACGTAGTACACTTCGTCACCCGGGAAGTAGCCACCGATGTTGCCCGAGTTGAACTTGAAGATGCGGGAAACGGACACGTAGGCGGACAGCTGGCGGGTGATCTCGTAGGAGGCGCCGGCCATCCAGGAGTTGCCCTTCTGGTCGAGGGGCACGGTCTTCTGATAAGCGATCGAGTGACCCCACTGGTTCTCGGGGTATTTCACGGGATCGAGCCACATTTCGCCCGGGTAGATGTACCAGGGGAAGTTGTTGACCTGCCACTGGCCGCGCTCCCAGCGCTTCTCGCGACGATAGCCGGCGAGGACGGTCAGCTTGTCCTTCAGGAAGGAGCCCTGGTAGTTGACGTACGTGCCGATGAGCGTCGGCTTGTAGCCGTCGACCGCGTTGCGCTGGTCCTGGAAGAACTGGTTGATGTCGGGGTAGATCTCGGTGCCCGGGTCAAAGTTGCTGAAGATCTGGCGGACCGGCTTGATGGAGCCGTCGCGCTGACGGATGACCTGGTTAACCGGCACGCCGCCGAACGCGTACTTGGCGGTGTTGGTGCCCGCGTAGTCCGGATTCGCAACCGGGTTGGTAGCGCCGGGCAGGAAGGCCCAGTTCACGTCGCTGACCGCGGCGTTGCCGAGGTACTGCTGGAGCCAGACGCCACGCTGACCACCGGCCAGCACCTTGTGCTTGGCGCCGAGAGCGTCGAACTTGAAGACCAAGTCGAGATTGTGGGTCTCGGTGCGGCGCCAGTAACCCGACATGTTGCCGGTGGCGACGTTCCAGTGGATGCCGTCGGCGTACGGGGTCGTGATCGCGCTGCCCTGGCCGATGGTGTCATGCACCGCGTGGTCGCGGGTGAAGACGTAGCGGAAGTCGAGCCACTCGAATGGCGAGGCGTCGAGGGTGACGGAGGCGATCTCGTCGAGCTCCTTGGACTTCGCGCCGCGGCTGGTGTAATTGAAAGCCTTGTCGTAGATCCACTTGCCGGAGGCGTCGGTGTAGTACGCGCCGCGCTTCACCGAGGTGTAGGCCGGCAGCATCAGGTTGCCGGTGGCGTTACGAACGTTGTTGATGTAGGTCGAATACGCGAGTGTCGGGGTCGTGGTGGCCTGCGTGACGTTCGCGGCGAGGCCGTTGCCGGCCGAGGCGGCGATCACGCTGGAGAGGAACGGACCCGCGGCGGCGGCCTTGCGCCAGCCTTCGAAGTCGCTGTAGATCCAGTCGTAGTCGTTCTTGTTGTACTCTTTGTTCGAATACTCGAGCTCGAGGTTGATCTTCACCTTGCCGCTGTCGAACGGCACGAGGGTGAGCGAGGGGGAGGCGGTGATGTTCTTCTGGAACTCGAACCGGCGCTCGCCCTGGCTGTCTTCCCAGCCACCGACGAACCGCACCGCGGCCTTCTTCGAAAGGACGGCGTTGTGGTCGATGTTGACGCGCTCGCCGCTGTCGCTGTTGACCGAGTAGGAAACTTCGGTAGCGAGCGGGCTGAACGACGGACGCTTGGTCACGAAGTTGATCACGCCGCCGGGGTAGCCCTGACCGAAGAATACCGTGGCCGGTCCCTTCACCATTTCGACGCGATCGATGTTGTCGAAATTGTGCGAGATGTAGCGGAACACGCCGTTGCGCATCAGGGTGTTAACCTGGAAGCCGCGCATCGTGAACTGTCCCTGCGGGGTGGCCTCGTTCGCGGGCACGCGCATCGCGAAACGGGTGTCGCCGGACGACGCCGCCGAATAGCGGAACAGGTCGGTGAGCGAGCGGGCGTTGGTGTCCTTCAGAAACTCCTCCGAGATAACGGAGATGTTCATCGGCACTTTTTGAATCTCCATGCCGATACGGGTGGCCGTCATGGCATTGGTCTTCAGGTAGCCGTAGTCCTTGTCGGTCTTCACCTCGAAGGGCGTCAGCGCGGTGACACCCTCGTCGGTCGCGAGACGCGACGTCGAGGCGGGAGCGGCGGCGGGACGCGCCGCGGGAGCGGCAGCGGCAGGCTGAGCGGCGGCCGGAGCCGACTTGCCTTGGGCTTCAGCCAGCTGCTTACGCAGGGCGGCGTTCTCTTCCTGGAGCCGTCGCAGGGCGGCGGCGTCGGCGGACTGGGCAAGGCCCGCGGGGGCGATGCACAGGGCGGCCAGCGACGAAGCCAAGGTGAGCTTGGCGACGTGGGCGGGTCTGATCTTGGTAGCGATCATGTGTTGTTAGGTAGGGTTTTCTGGATTCCAACGGACGTCGGAAAGGGGGGGGCACGATAAATGCGTCCAAGAGCCAACGGATTTGGCGCCAGATACGCGACTTAGAGGCCGCGAGCAAAAGTGCTAAATCGCGGGTCGTCCAGCGATTATCTTGGGTCAAGGTCGTACACGCGACCGATCCCGGATGGCCGATTTCGGACGCTTTCGAAGCTCCAGCCGAAGTCCGCAGTCTTGCTACGGCTGCTTGGGCGAATCCGCCGGGGGCTCCGCAGGATTCGCGCCGCTATTTCGGCGTTGGGCCTCTTCGTAAGCGCGCCGTTGGGCCATTCCAATTTCGAGCAGGTCGCTCACCAAATTCCGCGCTTCGGTCTCCTGCTTGAGGATTGCTTCTTGGGCTGGTGTGGCCGGGGCAGGCTTTGCTTCGGCCACGGCGGGCGTCGGGTCTTGGCTCGGAGCTGGCAATGCTGGAGGAGGAGGGGGAGCTATAACAGAAGTATCTGTTGGTGAAATACTTGAGCTTTGACCTACAGCCATTGAAGCAGCTCCCGGGCGCCCTGCTCCCGCAGCGACTTTGCGGAGGGGTAGCTGCTTCTGGGTGCCATTGGAAGTGAGCGTCAAAATATCTCGCTTGGGATCGTGGCTAACCAAGGTGATGCCGTTCTTGGTTTCGCCCATTCCAATCCAGAATGACTTCTTCGAGGAACGGTCGTGGACGATGAAATCGGTGCGGTTGCCTACCGAACTGATCCCGGCGAACTCAAGTGTCTCGCCAGAGTCCCCGCCAGGGGCGACCTGAGCCGCGGCGGCGGGGGGCATGAACGGGGATGCCTTGGTGCCGCCGCCGGATGCTGGGGTGTCCGCGGCGAATGCTCCGCCCGATCCCGCCAAGGCGAGAATCAGGATTTGGAGAGCGCGCGGAAACGACATGGGAGGGGAGTGTGTGCGGCGGGCCGGGCGCGTCAAACCGCGCGTCAGTCTGCGGTCACGCCTTTCGGGCGGCGACCATCAGCGCGCTGCCGTGGACGTTCGGGTGCTGCTCGGTCCGGAAATCCGTGAATCCGAAGCGTCGGAGCGCCTTGAGGATTTCGGCCTTCTCCATCCAGTAACTGTAAATCTCTCCGCCGCCGCAGAAGCCTTTCCAGTCGAGCGAGGGACCGTAGTTGAAGCGGTGCACGGTGTGCGGAAAGCCGCCCGTCTCCATCGCGATCGCCTCGGAAAACTTCGCGCCCGGCACCGGGTTGGCCGCCACGAAGTCGGGATCGTAGAATACGGTCCACAGGAACAGGGCGTCGCAGCGACGCGCGAGGAGTTCCAGCAACTCGACCGGATTTGTAAGGTGATAAAGGATACCGCAGGCGACGCCGACGTCGAAATGCCTGCCCTCGGCGCGGAGGAACTCCAGGCAGTCGCCGAGCAGGAAGCGCGCGCGGGGCATGCCGAAGGTCTCCTTGGCGATGAGACACTTCAGGTAGGCGCGCGCGTTTGCCTCGACCGCGGTGACCGAAGCGGCCTCGAGCCGATCGAGCAAATAGGTGTGGCCTCCCTCGAGCGGCCCCAATTCGAGGACGTGGCGCCCGGTGAAGCCGCCGGCCACGCCCATTTCCATCAGCCGGTGATGCGCCCAGGCGATGCGCGGGTCGTCGAAGAGGGGAGTCGCTCCCGCCTTGAGTTCCGGCCGGCTGGCGGGCGGCTGCGAGGACCACTCACCGGCGAACAGGTCGAGGGCATTCTGGTCGGAGGGCGGGTTGCCGAAGAAGTGCTTGAAGTCAGACATGCGGCGGTCGTCGCGAGGGAGTCAGAGCAGCGCGGAAAATGAAAGCCAAGGTTTGGCCGCGCCCGCTAAGGCACCTCGTAGATCTCGATCAGCCCGATACCGGTCGTTCCCTCGAAGCCGCTGAGTTTCGCGGTGTAGCTGCCGGGCGGGAGCGTGATGAGCATCGCCGAGTCGAGGCCGGTGCGGAGCGCGGTGTCGCGTGTCTCCGCCAAGGCGAACGCCCCGACTTTTTTCGCCGCTTCGCGCAGGGGGGCCTGCCCGTTGGGCGGCGAGTCCCAGTCGTCGTTCTCCCGTAGCAGCGTCTCGCCGCGGTAGATTTCCAAAAACGGGTCGAGCAATGCGCCGCTGATGTTGAAGGGCGGTTTCAGCAGCGTCGGGCCGATCCCGCGAATCAGGAACGTGCGCGGTCCCGGGCCGGTCACGACCAGGCCCGCGATGAGCACGCTCTCGCCGCCGAAGACCTGGCCGCGCGTGGCGATGTTCACGAGGCGCCGGCTGCGGGCGGTCGCGGCGTCCGTATCGGCGTCGTACGCCTCGACCAGGCTGATGCCCGTGAGATCACCGACCCCGGTGACCACGGCGGTGTAGCTGCCCGGCTGGAGCGTGGTGAGAATCGCGGCATCGCGCGTGCCGCGGCGGAGCGCGAAGGCCCCGAGGCGTCCCGCCGCGGCCTCGATCGCCGTGACGTTTCCGCCGGTGTCCCAATCGTCGTTCTCGGCGACGGTGCGGCCGGCGCTGTCCACGACCCGCAGACTCGGGTCGAGGAGAGCGCCCCCGACGCCGAAGTCGGCGAGCCCCGGGCCGATGGCGCGCACCAGCACGGGTTTCGGCGTCGTGCCGCCGATCACGAGGCCGGCGATGAGAGCTCCGCTGCCGGGAGTGACGATCCCGCGGGTGGAGATGTTAGCGAGGGTGGTGTCTGGCGAAACTGCCGGTCCCGGGTTCACGGTGAGCCGGGCAGAGTTGCTGACGACGGTGCCGCCCGGGCCGCGGACGACGGCGGTGTACAACCCGGAGTCGATCGCTTGCACCGATCCGATCGTGTAGCTTGGACCGGTGGCGAGGTCGAAGGTGCCGGTGGTGGCGGAGCCGTCGGGACGGAATCCCCAGGCGTAGGTGAAGGGCCCGATCCCGCCGACGGTCACGCTGAGGGTGTACGAGTCGCCCACCTGCACGGTCCGGCTCTGCGGATGCGCGGCGATGACGGGGAGGGTCGAGCCGGCGCTGCCACCGCCGGCCGTGTTGTCGTAGAGCGTCTTCACGCCGGTGATGTCGTCGCTCATGAGTGTGTCGAGGCTGCTGACGGTGCTGTTCATGATGGCGACGACGCTCTGCGGCGGCACGGCGTCGTCGGGGTGATCCAGCCCGAGCACATGGCCGAACTCATGAAGCGCGACGCGGCGCAGATCACGCGAGGAGCCGCGGAGGGGACCCCGGTAGGAATCCCACGCGAGGTTTGAGTTGAACACGACGTCCTGCTCGGTGAAGCGCGCGGTGGCGCGGTTGGTGAAGCCGGCGGTGACGGCGAGCGTGCGGGAGCCGAAGGCGGAGCCGAAGACGTCGGGCCGGAAGACGACATTGTTGATGCGGTTGCCGTTTCTGACCTCGGCGGTCGAGTTGCGGACCGTGGTCAGCCGGCAGCGCTGCAGGTGGGTGTTCCAATCGGCGAGCGCGGACTCGGCCACGGTGTTCCAGTCGGAGGTACCGTCGATCAACGGCGCGGCCGGCGTCCCGAGCTGAAGGTGCATCACGATGTCGCCATTGGTCCAGGAGCCGCCGGTGAGATCGAAGGCGCGAACCGACGCCGCGACGAGCGCGACAAGAATCGCGCGAAGGAGAATGCGGCGGAGGAGCGCGGGCATCTTGAGGATCAGCGCACGCGGGCGACGGGAACGTTTCGCGCCAACTCGGCGATCACGGCGGCCTCAAAGGCCGCCGGGGTGAGGGCGCCGGCGACGCTGGCGGCGCGAATCAGGTCCGGCAGGGTGGCGAGCGGCAGCACGACTTGGCTGACGTCGGTCAACGGAACGGCATTGTCGCGGGCGACAAACTCGCGTCCGGTGCCGTCGCGCCGGAGGCGGTAACGGCCATGGCGAACCGCGACCAGCGGGCAGAACTGAACGCCGTTGCGCTCCACGAAAAGATAGTCGGTCGAACCGAGCTCGAAGCGCGGCAGACCCGTGACGACGAGGCTTTCGTCGCCGATCGTGCCGCCGAGGAATTCCAGGGTTACACTTGCGCGTTCCGGACCCTTCAAGGTGCGTTCCACGGCGAAGGTGACGTGGGTCTTGATGACCGGCGTGCCATCGGGCGCGGATGAACGCCGGAAGGTGATGTCGGTCACGCGGCCGCGGAGGATCGCCTCGGCCTCGGCGACCAGTTCGGGAAACGTGGGCGGGATGACGCTCGTGGCGCGGGCCGCCCGTGTGGCGGCGAGGCAGAGCATCACGCCGAGCAGGCCCTGGAAAAAAGCGGCGCGAGTCATGAGAGTGAGCGTCAGCGGAAGACCGCGTTTGGGGCGAAGAGTTGCGCGGAGGCGGAGTAATTTCGGCGCCGCGGGCGAACGCGGACGGCGGACCCGACGCGGGGCGCCGCCCGGTGTTTCATGAATTCCGGCGATTCCGCCAGGAATCCACGATCTGCCGGATGGTTTCCTCGAGCGACTGGGTGATGTCCCACGACGGGTAGTGGGCGCGCATCTTCCGCAGGTCGCTGTAGTAGCAGATGTGGTCGCCGGCGCGGTTCTGGTCGACGTAGGTGAACACCTGCGGCCGCCCGGAGAACTTCTCGGCGATCTTGAACGCCTCCAGGATGGAGCACGAGTTGGCCTTGCCGCCGCCGAGGTTGTACACCTCGCCCGCGCGGGGGGTGGCGACGAAAGCCGCCATGAAGCGGGCGACGTCGAGGGAGTGGATGTTGTCGCGCACCTGCTTGCCCTTGTAGCCGAAGACCCGGTACTCGCGCCCCTCCAGATTGCATTTCACGAGGTAGCTCAGGAAGCCGTGCAATTCCACGCCGCTGTGGTTGGGGCCGGTGAGGCAGCCGCCGCGCAGGGCGCACGTGGGCAGGCCGAAGTAGCGTCCGTACTCCTGTACCATGACGTCGGCCGCCACCTTGGAGGCGCCGAAGAGAGAATGCTTCGACTGGTCGATGGTGAAAGTCTCCGCGATCCCGTGCTCGTGCTGCGGATCGGCGTAATCCCAGCGCGTCGCCAGCTCCCGCAGCGGGATTCGATTCGGGGCGTCGCCGTAGACCTTGTTCGTGCTCATGTGCACGAAGGGTGACTCCGGGCTGGCCTGCCGCGCGGCCTCGAGGAGGTTGAGCGTACCCACGGCGTTGGTGTCGAAGTCGTCGAACGGGATCGCCGCCGCACGGTCGTGACTCGGCTGGGCCGCGGTGTGGACGATGACGTCCGGCCGTACGTCCTTCACCAAAGCCAGCACTCCGGCCCGGTCGCGGATGTCGAGCTCGTGATGGACGAACCCCTTTAGCTCCGCCGCCAGCCGGCTCTGGTTCCAGCGGGTGTCTCCCTGCGGGCCGAAGAACACGGCGCGCTGGTTATTGTCCACCCCGTGCACCGTGTAGCCCAGCTCGCGGGCGAAGTAGCCGCACACTTCGGAGCCGATCAGGCCCGAGGAGCCGGTGACGAGAAGACGCTTGCTCATGGGGGAAAACTGGCCGCCGCGTCGCGGCGGGCGCGAGCCAGAATTGCCGCGGCGGCGGTGAGGCAGGCGAGGTGCGCTGCCAAGGCCAGCCAGTCGAGTTGATGGTGCATCCTCGGGTAGGGGGATGCGTTCACCCACGTCGCCAGCCAGAGCATCGCGAGCGTTTCCGGCAACTGGAGCCACGGTGCCGCGGGATGGGCGAGCAGGCATGAAAGCCGGCCGCCTTCCTTGGCCGCCACCCAGGTGGTTACGCCGATCGCGGCGAGAAAAAGGGGATGCCCACATTCCCGCACCAATCCGAGAGGATCGCCGCCCCAGTAGGCCACGAGCAGCATGGAGGGGCCGAGCAGCAGCACCGCGGTCGCCATGAAATGGCGCCGCAGCAGGCGCACCGCGCACACCGTCGACGCGACCCACAGGCCGAGGCCGAGCGCGAAGGGGAGTGAGTTCCACCAGAGAAAGAGCGTTTTCTCGACCGCCGGTGACGGCTCGTGCGCCGAAGTAAAACGGAAGTGCTCAAATGAGCCCGCGTCGGCGAACAGGTGCAGCGGCACGAAGGTGTTCGCGAAGTTCATCCAGCGCGTCCGCAGCCAGCCCTGCCAATCCGTGAGCTGCGAATCGGCGAGAAACCAGTAGCGCATGAAACCGCCCTGACCCGCGAAGGGCGTGTCGGGCAGGTGCGGCATCACCGCCCCGAGGAGCATCCACGGGAGCACGATCGCGGCCGTCGCCGCGGCGAGACGGATTAACGCGACCGCCTTTACCCCGGGCCTTCCCGGTATGAGCGCCACGGCGGCCACGGCGAGCCACGGGGTCCAAAGCAGCACGAGCGGATGAAATAGAAAGCCGACGCCTGTCGCCGCGCCCGCCAGGAGCGGTCGGCCCGCGTGAAGAAGCGCGAAGGCGGCCGCCAGCCAGGCGGTGGCCGGCCACTTCGGCCAGGTAAACAAAACTTCGTGCACGCCGAACGGCGCCAGCGTGGCCAGTCCGCAGCCGACGAGAGCCCAGCCCGGCCCCGTGAGCGGCAGCAGCAGCAGGTAAAACGCGACGAAGACAGAGGCCGAAAGCACGTGCAGCGTCACGCGGTAGGCCGCGAAGCCCTGCGGATCGAACGGCGTCCAGATCTGTTCAGCCTGCACGTCAGGCGGGCGACCCCCGGTGCCGAGCACGACCGGGATCGCCGCCAGCCCGGCGAGCGGACCGCGGCTGAAAAAGGTCCACGGGTAGTAGAATCGCTCGGTCTCCGGCGCGGCGGGCCCGCGGATGTTGGCCGCGGCCTGCACCGCATAGAAACTGAAACGGCTGTCGATCCGATCGCTGAGGGCGAAGTTCCGCGACACCGTTCCACGGAACAGCTCTCCCGCCGGCCCGGCGGAGTAAGCCGCGCGCGCCGTGACCGCGCCCGCTACCAACGCCGCCACCGCGAGGGCGCGGGCAAAGGCGGGCTCGAGCTTCAGGTCGAATCCCCGCCGCCGCGCCGCGACTCCGACTGCCAGCCAGAGTCCCGTCGCGAAAACGGTGCCCGTCGCGGCGGGTCTAATCCAAGGTCCGAGACACCAGACACCGACCCCCGCCGCCGCGAGCGCCAGCGGCCCGGAGCCGAGAAACCAGACACAACGGATGGCGGCTCCGGCCTCGCGGGGGCAGGCGAGCAGTCCCGGTCCCCAGAGCAGGACCAGCGCGAGGGCGAAGGTCGCGGCGAGCTGCGCGAGCGACCACGCCGACTCCAGTTCCGGCGGCCAGGAACGGAACGGGTGGGAAAATGCGATCCAGCCCGTGTGCGTTCCGGTGCGATCCTCAGCGATCAGGCGCAGCTCCCGCGCGTCCGGCGGGCGGTTGAGTTCCCACAGCGCCCATGTCTCGCGCGGATCGGTGAGCGGACAATCGACACGGCTGATTTCGCCTGCGGCGTCGCGCCATTCGGCCCGGAGGCTGATCCCGGCGTGATGCGTGTAGCCGGCGACCGCCACGCAGACGACAGACCTCGACGCCCGGAACCAGGCCGTCTCGGCGCGGCCGCGATCCGCGTCGCCGTGAACGTGGGACGTCGCGACCTCGAGGTTTCCCAGACGCAGCGTGTCCGTGATGCCCGGCAGCGCGCGGGTCGCGGCGAAATCGCCCGTCACCCAGGGCCGTCCGGTGGCGCCGTCGGCGCGGGGCAGGCCGCGCGGCGGAGGTATGAGGTCGAGGATGGGCCCCCGCAGCGCGCCGAGTAGAATCGCGAGCCCACCGGCCAGCCAAAGGGCGCGGAAGACGGCGGACGGTTTCATCGCTTCGCGGCGCGGCCGGGGTACTCGATGTACCAGCCTTCGGGCAGGGTCTTGATCTGCGCCGGCACGCCGCGTCGGATCGCGTCGCAGCTTTCCGTCCAACGGTAATTTTCCGGGGCAGGGATGATGAAGTGGGGCACGTGCAACGCGATGCCGAGCGCGCACAGGCCGCGTGCGGTCCAGGCCACGGCGCGGTGTGCCGCGCGGAACTCGAGGACGACCAGCCAGGCGACCAGCACGCGCGGGATGAAGAAGTAGCGGTCGCCGTTCACCAGGTTATCGTCCTGCCAAAGATCGGCGCGCACCCGCCAGGCGCAGGCGGCGGTGAGCAAGAGGAGCGCCGCCGCTAGCCAGGACTTTTCCGTGCGACCGGGCCCGGGTCGGAGCGCGAGTAGAACGAGCAGCGCCAGAAAAATGGAGCCGCCGGCCGCGTGCGCCCAGATGGGCAGGGCGCGGACCGCCGCGGGACCGAAAAACGTCCATGTCACCAGCCGGCTGCCCAGCACCGAGAGAAACATCAGCGGTCGGAGAGGTTCGCCGGCGCCGTACAGCGCGGCTCCGGCCTTCAGCGCGAGTGACCCCTGCACGAAGGCGCACGCGGCGACCACGCCGAACGCGAGCCCATGGTCCCGGTTTTTCTCCCGCCAGGCGCGCCAGGCGAAGAGCGGGGCGAGTATGGCGGCGAACGGACCGTTCAAGCCGACGACCCCGAGGACCAGCAGATCGTAGACTCGCGCCGCCGCCGACTTCGGCGGTTCCAGGAAGAGGTGGATCACGAGGAAGAATGCCGTGATCCACTGGAGGTTGGTGAGGTTGATCAGGACCTCGCCAGTGCCGACGACGAGGGGGAACGTGAGCATGAGCGCGGGCTTGGCGGGCAGCATCACGCGGGACGAGGCGATCCGCGCGAAGAGTGCGAGGGTCACGGCGAAGGAACACCCGTTGTAAATCGCCGGCCACCAGGCGACGTCCGCCGTCACGTTGGCGAGCCAGGCCACGAGGCGGGGCAGGAGGTGGAGGTAACCGTTGTACGGCTCAAACCAAGCGCGCGCGCCCAGTTGCTCGGCCTGCACAAGGAAGATGCTGCCGTCCTCCGCCCAGAGTTGCGGCGTGTGCAGCGCCCACGGCTTGCGTAGCGCGAAGAGTGCGGCTGCGGCCGTGATTCCTCCGAGGAGCGCAGACGCGCCGCCGAAAACCACGCTGCCGCCGAGCGCCGTTTGGATCAGCAGAAACGCGAGGGCGGCGAGCGCGAGCGGACGCAACGCGCCGATTGAGGAGGAAACCCAAGCCGGCCAAGCGCGGTACGGATGGGAAAACGCGACCCAGCCGAACGTGGCGGAGCTGTTGTCCTCCGCAAGGACCCGTACCGCAATGGTGCCTTCCGGACGCGGCAGCGTCCATTCGTGCCACGTCTCGCGTGGATCGGGGCCCCGATACGCGATCGATGATATCGCGCCGGCGGTGTCGCGGAACTCCGCGCGCAGATTGAGTCCGGGGTTGCCCGGGTAGCCGGCGACCGCGATCCGCACGACGGGCTGCGACGTTCGGAACCAGGCGGTTTCCGCGCGGCCGATCGCGCGGTCGCCATCTGTAAACGACGTGGCGCGCTGCACGCGTTCCAATCGCAGCGGGTCCTGAAGATCGTGATAACCCGCCGGCGGCGCGAAATCGCCGGTGATCCAGGCACGGCCCGTGGCGCCATCGGCGCGAGGTAGCTCCCGCGGGCCTGGAATCAAGCTCGAGCCCGTTGTCGCCAGCAGCGCGATCAGAAGCAGCGCCGCCGCGAGCAGGGCGCGACCAGCGAGACTTCGGGTTAATTGTCCGGACGTGTTCATCGCGGATCTGACGCCGGGCGTCCGGGGTAGTGCAGCGTCCAGCCAGCTGGAAGGATGGGGATATCGGCGGCCGCTCCGCGCCGGATCGGTTCACAGCGTTCTCGCCAGCGGAAATCCGGTGGGGCGGGAAAGCGGTACACGGGCAGGTGGGTGAAAAAAGCCGCGATCAGAGCGAGCCGGCTGATGAGGACCGTCGTGCGCCCTACCGCATCCAGTTCGAAGGCCAGAAGCCAGAGAAGGATCACCCGCGCGTGGAAAAAATAGCGGTCGCTGAACGCGAGATCGTCACCGGTCCAGGTGTCGGGCCGCATGCGGATGAAGCCCGCGGACATGAGCAGCACTCCCGCGCCGAGCAGCACGAGGCGCGTCGAGCGGTGGGCGCTGGCCCGGACCGTGCGCCAGACGAGGAAGCCGAAGGCGGCGGCCCCGAATCCGGCTTGGATGATCGCGGGGAGGTCGCGGGCGGCGGTTGGCCCCAGCAACGGCCAGACGACGAGACGGCGGGCGAGCGCGACCACGGCCGCGGCGGTGTCGAGGGGGGCGTGCTGATGTTCGAACGTGATCGCGGCGTGGTGGAGGCACGCGCCTTGGATCGCGGCGCAAAGTCCGGCCAGCAGGAGGGGGGCGAGGTTATCGGCGTGACGATCGCGCCACCAGCGCCACGCGAAGAGTGGCAGCAGCGGGATGATGAAAGGTCCGGTGAGCCCGAAGAGTCCGACCAGCACGAGATCGCCGGCCCGTTGCGCGGTACCTTGGGGACGGGCAAGCAGCGACTGTTGTAGCAACAGCAGCGCGCCGGCCCATTGCGCGTTGGTGAGGTTGAGGAGAATCTCCGGGGTCTGCACCGCGAGCAGCACCCCTGCCGCGAGCCACGGCCGGTGCGGGAGATCGAGCCGCGACGAGAAAAGGCGCGCGAGCACGCCGAGCCACACCGCGAAGGCAACGGCGTTGTAAAACGCCGGCCACCACGCGGCGTCGAGGAGTGCGTGGGCCGCCCAAGCCGTGAGGCGCGGCAGGGTATGCAGGTAGCCCATGTAGGGCTCGAATAGCGCCGCGAAACCCTTGGCGTCCTGACCGAGGAGAAAAACGCTCCCGTCCTCGGCCCAGAGCTGAGGCGTCAGCAGAGCGTCGGGTCGTCGCAGGAAAAGCAGTCCCGCCAGCGACGCCAAGGCCCAGCCGTTGAGCCGGGGTTCGCGCCACCAGGCCGCGAGGCGCGGGCGGAGCGGGATCGTGGTTGAGGCGAGGCCCGGCATGGCGACGTCTCAATGGAGCCCGTAGGCCTCGATCAATTCACGGGCGCGGCGCGTGGGCAGAAAAGGAATGCCGGGCACCGCGCCCTCGGCGGGCGTGCCGGTTCGGCGCAGCAGTAGTTCGCGGGTGTTGCGGCCGCGACTCTGGGCGAAGCCTTCCGCGGCCGCAGGCCAGCCCCAGGCGGCGAGCACGAAGGCGAGTGCGAGCACGACGACGGCGACGGGTCGGCAGCCGCGACCGAACGCGGCCAGCCAGTTTTCCAGGGCGAGGGCGAGGAAGGGCAGGAAACACAGCAGCGCGGTGTAGTAGTAGCGCTCGCTGTTGGCCGCGGGCAGCCCGGTGTGGTGGCGTCCGATGCCGAGCAGCGCGGCGTTGCCGAGGTCGAGCAGGAGAAAAAGAACGAGCAGCCGGCGTTGCGGTGTGGTGGCGGTGCGCAGCACGGCCACGATGACGGCCAGTTTCACGACGCCGAGTGACACGATGAGCGGCCAGTGCCATGTCACGGCGCCGAGCAGGCGGTGCAGCGGGGCGACGGACCAATGGCAGAACGCGAACGCGGCGACTTCTCCCAGGTGGCCGCCCAGCGCGCGGTGGTTACCGGCCGCGGTGAAAAAAATCGTGGCCCCGACTGCAAGCGCGGGAAGGGCAGCCGCGACGGCATCGCTCCAGCGCTCACGCCACGGGCGATCGTTCCTCGCCAGGGGAACCAGCACCGCGGCGGCGAGCGCGAGGCCGGTGAGCACGCCACGCGAGAACGCCAGCGCGCTCGCGGCGGAAAATGCCGCCAGCAGGAGTCGGCGACGCCATACCGAGAAAGCGGGCCGGGCGTGAATCCCGGCGGCAGCCAGAAAGAACGAGGTCGCGAGCAGCGCGGACCATTGGACGGACCAGGCGAGCGACTCGATGTTGGCCGAGGACACGGCGAAGACGGTCGTGGCGAATGCGACCGGCAGCGAGGCGAAGCCGGCTGCGAGCAAGGTGCGCGCGAGCAGCGCGGCGTTGAGCGCGTGCGTGAGCCACAGCGCCGCGATCATCGGCCGGTAGTCGCCGCCGCCCGCGAACACCAACGCCCCCCACAGCGCCTTGAACAGCGGCACGAAGTTTTCCGCGAACGGCAGCAGCATCCAGCGCGCAAAGCCGATCCGCTGGATCTGATCGAGGAGGTCCCAATCGTCGCCGAACCACCAAAGATCCCCGAGGGCACGGGCGCAGACCACACCCGGCAACAGCGCCAGGCCCGCGGCCAGCCAGGGCAGCGCCGGACGCCAGGAGCCCTTTTCTCCGTCGCTTGCGGTGGCCGGCTCCGAGTCCGTCGTCCTCGTGCCGTTCGCCGGGTCGCGCCAGCCGCGCGCGACGAAGGCGATCAGCCCCGCGCCGCCGAGTACGGCGAGGATCGCCGCCACGGTGGAGATTTCTCCGCCGACAATCCCGCTGGCTGGCGCCCACGTTGCGAGAAGAGTAAAGATCTGCGCGGCCGCCACCGCCGGTAGCCAACGGCTCGCCGCGAGATGGAACCAGGCGGAGAGCAGCACGAACGCGCCCAGCATCATCGCGTACGAACCCTGGTGGATGACGGTCTGGTTGCCGTCGAACATGAGGAGGCACCAAACGGGCACGGTGAGCGCGGTCCATCCGAAGAGGGCGAGATGCAGCCGGCGCCACGGGCGATTTTCGTCCCGCCGCAGCGAGCGCCAAGCGAACGGGAGCAACAGCAGACCGAATAGCCACCAGGTGAGGGCGCGGCCCGCGATGAAGAACTCCTGATTCCGGCGGTCCATCGCGGCGGCGGGTGTCGTTTCCAGCAGGGCGGCGACGCGGCCGTCGTTCTGCAGGGCGAGGTTACGCGCCTTGTTCGTTAGGATCTGTTCCCACGTCAGTTTGGCGTAATTTTCGCGGATGGTTTGCCACACGCCGCGGTCGTCCTTGGCGATCTGTCCGCCGAGGTGCCATTTCAGCAGACGATTGCCAGGCGGATCGTAGAAGCGCTGGTACGCGACCCACGGTGCGGCGATCAGCACGAAAAGCAGCGTCGCTTTCAGCCAGTCGCGCCACTCGCCGCGGAGGCAGCGCCAGAGCACCCACGGCGCCAGCGCGAGGAACGAGAACGCCACGCCGCCATGCGAAAGCCACGCGGCGCCGGCGAGCACGGCGCCGAGTAGGATGCGACGTCCGCGGTCGGTTGCATGAAACGGTGCAAGCCAGACCGCGAACGCTCCGGACGCGAACGCGGCGGCGGAGAGTTTGGGCCAGGTGAAGACCGTGTTCTGCAGGAAGAAGCCGCAAAACCCCAGAGCCGCGGTCCAACCCGCGGCCGCGCGGGATCCGAGCCCAAGCGTGCGCAGCAGCGCAAAGGCGGCGGCGACCCAGGTGAGTTGAAACCAGACCGCCGCCGTGCCACTTGCGGCCCGCGGATCAAGACCTGCCGCCTCGAGCGTCCGCCACGTGATCAATTGCCAGCCGGTCTGCAGCGGGGGCCGGTCACTCGAGAGCCAGTCGGTGTCGGTCTGCTTCAACGGCTGCCCCGCGATCAGCCGGGTGCCGGCCTCATAGGGCAATTGGTTGTCCGTCGGCAGCTCCTGCCGGAAGCGATTCGCGGCGAGCTGGTAGAAATCGAGCGACGAGGGGAACAGGTGCAGCAGCGAAAGGTGGAGCAACCCCGTCGCGAGGGTGAGCAGCACGACGGGCCGGATCTCGCGTCCGGTATCCGGAGTGAGATCGATGCCACGACGGCCGATCCACGCGCCAGCCGCGAGCACGGCGAGCGAGGTCGCGAAGCCCGTGCCGGGCCCGACGAAGTAGGCCCAGAATACGAGATAGCCCGCGCCCGCGACAACCGCCGCGGCGGCGACCGGCAACCACGGGGCGGGAATCCAGCTTTGCCGCGCGAGCCCGCGCAGCGCCGCGCACCAGACGAGTCCCAGCAGCAACCCGTTGGCTGCCCACGCCGCGAGGGTTTGCCAAAGTCCGGCGGGGCCGTCGCCGATCCCGCCACGCAAGGGTTCGGTGACGGCGATCCAGCAACCGATCGCTTTCGCATCATCGATCGCGACGAGAGTGACCGGCCGTCCACGCCAGGCCGCGGGAAGATCCTGGTCGATGATCCGCCACCGCTCGCCCACGGCCGGCGGTTTCAGCGGCAACGTCTCGGCGGTGCCGGCCAGTTCGAGGCGCAGGGTGTTGCCCGGGTAGGGCGGATAGCCGCCCACTGCGAGACGGAGGCGCGCCGGCGCGGAAAACGGACCGAGACGCAGCGACCCGGTATTCTCGTCGGAACCGTTCCAGGATCCCCAGGCGCGCACCGGCACGTGCGTGACCAGCGGTTCGCCTTGGAACCAGCCGCCGCCTTCGGTGAAGCGGCCGGTCGTTTCGGCTGCGAGCCCCGTGAATTGCGGACCGGTGCGAAGCGATAAACGGGCGACCGCCGCGAGGACGGCACACACCGCGAACGCGAACAGGACGAGACGCGGGCGCATCCGCTAGACGCGTTGAAAACGGAACTTCGCCAGCGCCCAGAGCCAAGTCACGGGGTCGCGGAACATGGAGATTTTCTTCCCTTCCTTGAAGGAGCGCGACTTGTAGCTGATGGGAATCTCGATGGGCCGATGACCCCGGCGGATGAGCTTGATGAGCAGCTCCCAATCGAAGTCGAAGCGGTTGCACTCGAAGCTGAGACCGTCGAGGCACTCTCGGCGGAACACCTTGTACATGGTGAACGGGTCGCGGAGCCAGACGCCGAGCGAGACGTTGATGAGGAACGTGAAGCCCCAATGCGCGCAGTTCAGCACCAGCGCCTGCACGGGTTGGTCGGAAAACGTGCGGATCGCCCAGCCTCCCTGACCGTGGCGCGATCCCAGCACGAATGACTGCCGGCCGGCCGCCAGCGGGGCGAGCAGCACGTCGTAGTCGTTCAGGTCGTACTCCAGATCAGCGTCCTGGATCAGAACCACGTCGCCCGTCGCGGCGGCCAGGCCGGTGCGGACGGCGAAGCCCTTGCCGCGCGGGCGGTCCTCCAAAATCAGCCGAACCCGCGGATGGCTGCGATACCCCTCGACGATCGCCCGGGTGCCGTCGGTCGAGTTGCTCTCCACAATGATGATCTCAAGCGTCCAGCCCGGCACCTGTTTGGCGAGGATGGCGTCGAGGGCCACGCGCGCGGTCGCCACCTCGTTGTACACCGGCACGACGACACTGAGCCTTCCGTCGGTGATCGGGGGAAAGGGACGGGGATGCATTGGCGGGTGGCGCGGGGCGTCACGCTGGCGGGCGCGGTTTCACGGCGCAAGGCATCGCCGAGACTCCGTAGAGGCGGTCGATAGCCGCGACCACCGGGGGCAAACGGAGGGCAATCTCCGCCAGAGCCCGCAGCAGCCGGCGGTGACGGAGCGTTTTTAACACCTTGAAACGGACGGCGCCGTCGAAGCGAACGGGCAGCGGCTCCAGCCCCGAGCGCGCGTAGAGGCGGGCGAGGCAGGAAGGGTTGAAGAGACTGACGTGGATTTCAGGGGCGCAGTAATGGTAGCCGATGCCCGCGCGGCGGGCGACGGGCGATGCGAGGTTGCCGGTCGTCAAAAGCAGAAGTCCGCCCGGGCGCAGCAGGCGCGCGGCGAGCGCCACGGGTTCCGCCGGGGATGGCAGGTGCTCGATCACTTCGATCATGCTCACCACGTCGAATGATCCATCCGGTAGCGCGGAGAGTTCCGCCGGGCTCAGAATCCGCAGGCCATCCTTCGAGCGGAGGCGGTCGGCCCAGGAGCCGACGTCATGACCGGCCAGCTCGAGACGCCGCCCCGCCACCGAACCGGTGTCGCGGAGGCTTTTCAGCAGCGCGCCCGCGCCGCAGCCGAAATCAAGCCAGCGCAAGGGTTCGCCGTGACGGTTCGTGTCGGCGCGGGCTTCGAGGTGCCGGGTCGCAATCCGAGCGAGATCGGTCAATTCATGCCGGCGATCGCTGGCGCGCCAGTCGCGGTACTCGGTCTCGTAGTCGACGTAGGGATCGGGTCCCTCGCCGCGGTAGTAAGCGTCGTCGTAGACGTCGAAACCCGAGAATGGCTCGACGAAGAGCAGGCCGCAGTCGTCGCAATCGTGAAACGTGAAGGTGCGGCGGAGATAGTTTCCGGTTTTCCCGCCGCGGGTCCTGGTCGAGGGGGAGCCGCAGGCGCGGCAGACCGGCGCGCTCATGCGGTTCGCTCCCGGCGCACCGTGAGGAGCAGGGAAGCGGCGAGCAGCACGAGGCCGATGCCGGCTAAAGTGAGGTCGCGGGAAAGGTCGCGCGGCCAATAACGCAAGGTCACGCGGTGCTCGCCGGCGTCCTTCACCACGATCCCGTTGAAGGCGTGGTTCACGCGGATCACGTCCGCTTCACGTCCGTTGATCGTGGCGCGGAAGTCACCGGGCCAATGGGCCTCGAGGACGGCGATCACGCCGGGACCGTTGGCGCGCACGCTGAAGGAAGTGGCGTTGGCGGTCAGGCGGTATCCGCTCGCGGGAGTGACGGTGGCTCCGGTTTCGGCGCGCGGCACGGCGGAGAGTGCGCCTTGGGAGGGGTGGTCTTCCGCCTGGATCGCCACGAAAGGTTTTCCGGCTGACGTGCGAAAACGCGCGGCGAGCTCAGCCGGCTTCTCGTAGGTCACAACGCGATCGGAGAAGAACGCGCGGGGCCAAGCCGTGGGGCTCTCGTAGACATCGAGATCCGCGGTGCGCATGAGGCGCAGGGCGCGGCCGAGCACGCCCTGGTCGCTCGCGAGATCGAAATAGTGGCGCACGTTCAGGGCGTCGAAAAACGATCGAACGTTCCCGGCCTCGCGCGCTTCGGCGTAGAAGCGCCAATCCCACATGCGGGTGACGCCCGAGGCGCCCATGAGTTCGCGCACGAACGGGTTCACCAGCGCGTCGGGCCCGTGCACGCCTTCCAACCCGTAGACGCCGGTCCAGCCGGGGAAGAAGTTGCCATGCAATCCGTAACCGCGTGCCGGGGCGTCGGTCTGAGCGGCGCGTGCGGTCTCCATCGCCTCGGAGCGGGCGTGGAAATCGGCCCGGCGGGTCGGACGGTTCACGAAGTCCTCGAAGCCCAGCGCGGAGTCGTGCGCGCCGTGGCGCCAAAGGAGGATAATCGTGCAGCCGGCGATGGCGAGGCCGGTGGCCGCGGTGAGCCGACGGCGCCGCAAGGCCAGGTGCACCGCGACCGCGAGAGCGGTG
Organism: Verrucomicrobiota bacterium; assembly: GCA_030832235.1. Lineage (GTDB taxonomy): Bacteria > Verrucomicrobiota > Verrucomicrobiia > Opitutales > Opitutaceae > ER46. Next base: position 4,889 of record JAURJO010000509.1, on the reverse strand, counting down.
ATCGCCGCGAGGAGAACGATCAGGTAATCGAGAATGAAGGGGTCGATCAGCAGCGTGCGCCCGGGTTGGTTCACGGTGAAGACCGGGCCATAGATCGGGCGGTGCGCGGCGTGGCCGAAGGCGAGCCACGCGAAGACCAATCCGAACAGGAGAAGCCCGGCGATGATCAGGTCGTCCCGGCCCTCGCGGGTGCCCAGGCGCCCGGCGGCTTCCGAGAAACCTACCCCTGCGAGTACGGCCCAGAGTACGATCAGCACGCAGGAGAAGGTGTTGTCGAGGTGGGCGATGTTGCTGAGGAACGGGATCGTGACGATCCACTCGGGTGAGAGGAACCCGAACGCGAGGGACAGCGGCAGAAGGGAACTCGCGGCGATTGCCATCACGGCCGGCCGGTGGAACTGGCGACGCAGCGTGGCGAGGAAGAGGAGCAGGCCGCCGAGAAGAAGAAAGTTGAGCGACGGCGCGTAGACCTGGTTCCGCGAAAGCAGCGGGCGGTGGAAAATCTCGTCGAAGAGGCCGAGCAACAGCGACGGCTGCAGTTGGTAGGCGCTCGCGGCGTTGTAGCCCGTGTAGGCCTGGCGCAGGGTGTTCAGGAACGTGCTCCACACCGGCGCGGTGATCAGGACAAAGAGGAGACCGAACCACGCGAGCGTCCCCAGCTTTGATAACTTTTCGCGCCAGCCGCCTTGCGCCGCTAGCAGCACGCAAAGGCCGGAGAAATTCACGCTCAGCAGCAGCATGTACGCCTCCTTGACCGTCCCACTGTTCATCAGGGCCAGGTTCGCGACGAGCAGCCCGGCCGACCACAGCGTGACGCCCCGGCGGTCGGCCGCGTTCGCCACGCGCAGCAGACAGTAGAGCGGCCACGGGGCGTAACAGAGACTGAAGTAGGCGGGGTGGTTGATCCGGTAGAGGAAAAAGCCGATGAACGGCGCCGCGACGGCGACGACTAAGGGACCGAGGGACCAAGGGACGAAGGGACTAACGGACGGAGGGAGTGAGGGAGTGAGGGAATCAGGGAGTGAGGCGCAGGAGCCGCCCTCCAAGCGCGCTTGGTCCTTTAGTCCGTTAGTCCTTTCGTCCTTTGGTCCCTTTGTCTCTTGGTCCCTTCGTCCCTCGGTCCCTCCTTCCCTCACCAACGCGAGCACGGCCAGCCCTAGTCCGGTCGCGAAGAGCCACTTCGCGATCAGGTATTTCAGGTCCCAGGCCCAGGCGGCCCCTCGGGCCACGATCACAAGGAAATGGAGCGGGTCGCCGAACATCGACTGGCCTTGGCCGAGCAGCGGCACACCCAGCGCGTTGTAACGGTTCCAAAGGGGCAGTTCTCCCTGCGACAGCGCGCGGTACTGAATGACGGAGAAGGGGACGTGCTGCCACATCACGGCGCCGACGTCGGACAGCTTCGGGTCGGTCATCGCGCTCGAACGGTAGCCCGGCAGCGTGGGGAATTTGTCGTAGAGCAGCGTGGTGCCGAGGTTGGGCGAAACGTGACTGCGGCCGAGGAACACGATCGGGTAGGCGCTCGCGATGACCGCCACGGCGGCGGCGAGCATCACGGCGGCAGCGGGGCGGGTCGCCAAAGAACGCGCCGCGACCACGAGCGACGCACTAACCCCCGGGGCTTTTTCCAGAAGCAGCAGGATCGCGACCAGCGCGGCGAAAAGGGCGGCGGCGTACGGTGGGAGTTCGCGAAGGAAGTCCCTCGGGTCCAGTCGCACCTGCAGCGGCGGCGAAAACGTGGTCCAGATTTGCGGATCGTCGCTGCCGGGCGCGGAAGCGATCGCCAGCCGGCCTCCTTCATATCGCACGGATCGAACCTGTTGGAGCGCTTGGAAACCAGCGAGGCTCACGGGTGCGATCGTTTTTCCAGTGAGGTTGGCGACGCGGATCGAATGAATCGTGATCGCGGTGCCGCCTTCCGGCGGATCCATGCGGAGCGCGAGATAAGTGCCGCCGGGAATATTGAGCGTGTACGTTTCGACCGCCGACGAGGCCTTCAGGGGCGTGGCGGTGGTCAGTTCCTCGCGAAAGCCGGGGCCGTCGTCGTAAAAAACCTGGAGGCTCGACTCCTTCGGGCAGGTGAGCCGCACCTCCAGCACGAAGCGGTCCGTCCGCATGCGGGCGGCGGGCAGGAACGGCAGGGAGAAGACGACGCTGAAAAGCGCCGCCAGCGCGAGGGCCGGCGGGTTGAGGAACTTCATGCGGCGGCGGTCAGATTCGCCGAGGGCGGCGAGGCGCGACAAGGAATTATCCCCGCCTCCTCGCGATGAGCGCCGCCGCGGCCAGGAGTGCCGTCACGCCTGTAGTCACCCCGAAAATAAGCGGCGCGTGCCGGGTCGCCTCGCGGGCGAGGTAGGAAAGCCCGCCCATTTCCGCCGGCCCCGAGAATGCCAGCCAGCGGGTTGGATCGCGGTCGAGCGCGACGATGCGGTAGGCTTCGCCGGGCGCGCGAACGACTGCGGTACGCCAGGTGTCGCCGGGGGTGCGGCTGGGTTTCACTTCCCCGAGAACCCGGTCATCGGCGGCGGATCGCAGTTGGAGGGAAACGCCGGGCTCGCCTGGGTTTCCCGCGGTCTCAAAGCGCAGCCAGCTGAACGTGGGCGCCGGCAGGGGTTTGCTCCGCCATTCCCCGGTGGACTTCGAGCCTGTTCCCGTGGTGTGGCTGCCCCAGGTGGAGGTGAAGTCGAGCGGTGGCGTTCGCGACGACAGCCCGAGTTGGGGCGGATTCACGAGGTTGAATCCGATCGCGCGGTTGCGCTCGAACACTCCGGCGCCGCCTTCGTTCTCCAATTCCCGGGGTGGCGGGATGGGGGCCGGCAACATCGCGCGGAGGGCGGGGTTCGAGAGGTAATCGATGATGCCCTGCGCGCTCGGGTAGGGGATGTCGGGGTGCGCAAGAAACGCCGGATCGTTCGTCGCAAGATAGCGGCGCAAATGCCCCTCGGCCTTGTCGTAGTACTCGCGGGCTCCCTTCAGCTCGTGCACCACGATGTCGCGCAGGAAAATATGGACGCCGACTCCGAGGGTGAGCGTCCAAACCGCGACCAGCGCCGGGGTCATGTTTCTTTTCGGGGCGGAAGCGGCCTTCGCTTCCCGCGCAAGCCAGGCGAGCGCGAGGCCGTTCACCGCGACGCCGAACGCGAGGGTGTCCATGTAGCGGGAAGCCGGATAGTCCCCGCCGGCTCCGCGGGCGTACGCGGTGGCTAGAAGTTGCAGCATCACCCAGCCGCCGAGCGCGGTGATCAGGATTCCGCCGTGGTCGCGGGACAGCGCGCCGCCTCGCGGGGAAAACGTGACGCGCCACGCGGCGAGGGCCCAGGGCAGCCATAGCAGCAGGGCGGCCCAAGGCTGCCCGCGCCAGGGCCATTGCAGGCTGTGCAGGAGACTGAGGGCGATGTCCTGCACGGATTTCGCCTTCATGTGCGCGTGCCATTCCACCTCCACCCGCAGCGCCAGCCCCGCCGCGACCAACGCCGCGCAAAGCACGAGCGTGGGCCAGGAGCTGCGCCAGGTTTCCTCCCGTCGCACGAGACGCCAGCCGAGCACGATCAGCACGGCGGCCGACGCCAGCAGACCCGAGCCCATTGAGCCGAGCGCGGCGACGGCGGCGAAGGCACCCAGCCACCAGCCGGCGGAGCCGGGACGGCGCGACGGCAGCAGGGCGATCGCCGCGAGGGAAAGCCCGAGCAGCCAGTACTGCTGCGAGTGGAATCCGCCGAGCACGTTCTGCCACGCGAGCGGCAGGCCGAAGAGACCGGTAAGCAGCAGGAAAAGCCCGGTCAGGGCGGGCCACGCGAACCAGCGCGCCGCGGCCAGCCAGAGCGCGGTGGCAACGGCGGCGTGCAGCAGCGCGTTGGTTGTCGCCTCGAGTCGCGAGTCCCATTGGCCGTTCGCGACGCCAAGCGCGAGGTTCTGCAGCTTGGTCAGGATCACGCGGTGCTCGTTGTGCGGACGCACCACGTGCGGCAGCAGGTCCTCGCCCTTGTGCCACGGGATGAAAAGCGCGCCGCCCTCCGCGTCCCACTGGTCCCAGTCGGGCATGGGAGAGCCGTATTTCCCGAACGTCGCCCACTTCGCCGCCACGATCAGCGTGAACAGGCAGGCGGCGAAGGCGGCGGTGAGGATGCGGTGGGGCATCGGGCACCCTGATCAACGCCGCTCGGCGGCCGGTGGCTCAAGCTTGCAGTTCCGTCAGGAAGCCGGCCCGCGGCATCAACGCACGCCGCCGAGCCCTTCGGTTCGTGCCGCCCAGGTGGGGAAAGGCTCGGCGTCGGGTCGGAGTGCGGCGGCGGGATCGTTGGCGGTGCGGATTCGGAAGGCCTCGGCTTGCGCCCGCGCCAGCCAGCCTTTCTCCACCCGCAGCACCGCGAGGATGCCGTTCGGGCACGACGCGGGAAAACTCTCCGCCAGCTCCAGGACTTCCCAGCCGAAGCGGCCGGCGTCGATGCGCGGCAGGGTCCCGAGAAAATCCCCGAGGTTTCCCGGTTCGAAGGTGTGGAAGTGGATGTTGATGTCCTCCCCGCGCGCCACCGCCTCATGCATGCCGCGCGCGAGGGTTTCACGGGCCCCGGTGTTCTGGTCCGGGGGCGTCCCCGGGCTGAAGAGGCTCCAGTCCACGCCGTGCGCGAAGTCATCGATGTGCGTGGGGTCGCACGCGGTGGTGCCGGCCGCGAGGTCGTCGAGCAGGTGGTCCACTGTCGTGAGTGGTCGGGTGCGGTCGAAGGTCATTCGGCGGTCGGGCACCACAAGGTAAATGATCCCGCCGGGGCGCGTCACCCGGCGCCACTCGGCGAGCGCGGCGGCCGGGTTGGCGACATGCTCGAGGACGTGCGAAGCGACGACGTAATCGAGCGACTGATCGTTGAACGGCAGCGCGCCGGCGTGACCGT
>JAURJO010000508.1 GCA_030832235.1 Verrucomicrobiota bacterium | reverse complement strand
CGAGGCCGGCGCAACGCTCGGTCGCCTGCTGTGAGCACCCGAACCCCGACGCGCGCCGCGGCGATCGAGCGCTTCGCCGCTTGGATGTTCCGCTACCGGACCGCCCTGGTGACCGTTTTCCTCGTCCTCACCGCCGCGATGGCCGTGCTTTCGACACGCCTGAAGGTCGACGCCAGCTTCAACAAAACCCTCCCGCAGGGGCATCCTTACATCGAGACCTTCGTGAAGCACCAGGGCGCCTTCGGTGGCGCCAATCGTGTACTGGTGGCCTTGACCGTTCGGGAGGGGGACATTTTCACGCCGGAGTTCTTCAAGGAGCTCAAGCGCGCCACCGACGAGGTCACGTTTCTGCCCGCGGTCGACCGGCCGCAGGTGCAGTCACTCTTCACCCCCAACGTCCGCTACATCGAGGTGGTCGAGGACGGCTTCGCGGGCGGCAACGTGATCCCCGCCGATTTCTCTCCCTCCCCGACGGCCTTCGCGCGAGTCCGCGAAAACATCATCAAGTCCGGCAAACTCGGCCAGCTGGTCGCCAACGATTTCACCGGGGCCATCGTCAGCGCCCAGCTGCAGGAGATCGATCCCCGGACTGGCGCCCGGATCGATTACACGGAAGTGGCACGTGGATTGGAGAAGATCCGAACCCGGATCGAGGCTGACACTTCCGGTCGGGTGAGTGTCCATATCATCGGCTTTGCGAAGATCATCGGCGACGTGAGCGACGGCGCGCACGGCGTCATCACGTTATTCGGGGCGGCGATCCTTGTCACCTCGCTGCTCGTATGGAACTACGCCGGACGCTGGAAACTGGCTCTCGCGCCGGTGGCCTGCTCGCTCGTCGCCGTCATCTGGCAGCTGGGTACGCTCACCGCGCTCGGCTACGGGATGGATCCGTTTTCCATTTTGGTGCCGTTCCTCGTCTTTGCGATCGGCGTGAGCCACGGCGTCCAGAAGATCTGCACGTTCCGCACCGAGGTGTTCAAGGGACAGGACGGACGCGGGGCGGCCCGCGCGGCGTTCCTCCAGCTGATCGTGCCGGGCGTCGTCGCCCTCCTGACCGACACCATCGGCTTCATCACGATGCTGGTGATCAAGATTCCCGTGATCCAGGAGCTCGCGATCAACGCCAGCCTCGGGGTGAGCGTGATCACCATCACCAACTTCTTCCTGCTGCCCCTCCTGCTTTCGTATCTCCACCTGCCGAGGTCGTACGCCGTGTGGGTTGCCGCGCGGCGGGAACGCGGTGACGCGCTCTGGCGCCGGCTCGCCCGCGGCATGCGCACCCGCCCTTCGCTCATCATCATCCTCGCCGGCCTCGCCCTGGGCGCTTGGGGCGTGCAACAGTCGGGCCGGGTGCAGATTGGCGACATTCACGCCGGCGTGCCCGAGCTCCGCGCCGACTCCCGTTACAACCGCGACGTGGGCGTTATCACCTCGAAGTTCACCATCGGGGTCGACGTCCTGACCGTGATGGTCGAGGCGTCCCCCGACGCGGCGGTCGACCACGAGGTTCTTTCCCTCATGGACGAGTTCGAGGGACGGATCCGCGAGATCCCCGGAGTGCAATCCGTGCTCTCGCTCGCTTCGGTCGCCAAGGGAATCAACTCCGGCTATAGCGAGGGCTCGCTCAAATGGCGCGTGCTGCCGATGAACCAGCAGGCGCTCGCGCAGACGGTTAGCCCGGTCGACACCGGGACCGGATTGCTGAACTCCGACTCCAGCGTCATGCCGATCCTCATTTTCCTCACGGATCACAAGGCCGGCACGCTGCGCGCCGTCACCGACGCCGTGAAGGAATTCTCCACCGCGCGACCTTCGGCCAAGGCACGGTTCCGACTCGCCGGTGGCAACGCGGGGGTGATGGCCGCAACCAACGAGGTTGTGGCCGCCGCCGAGAAGCCGATTCTCCTCTGGGTGTTCGGCGCCGTGATCGCCCTTTGCCTGATCGCGTTCCGGTCCGTCCGCGCTGCGCTCTGCATCGTTCTGCCGCTGGCGATCGTGAGCTACCTCGCCTACGCGGTGATGGCTTTCCTCGAGATCGGTTTGAAAACCTCCACGCTGCCCGTGGTCGCGCTGGGAGTCGGAATCGGCGTCGACTACGGCATCTACATCTTCGCGCGCCTGCTCGCCGACCTGCGCGCCGGCGAGTATTTTGAGGACGCAATGTTCGCGGCGTTGAAGGACGCCGGAGCCGCCGTGGTTTTCACCGGCCTCACCCTGGCGATCGGCGTGAGCACCTGGGTTTTCTCGAGCCTGAAATTCCAGGCCGACATGGGACTGCTGCTCACGTTCATGTTCCTGGTGAATATGGTCGGAGCCATCATCCTGCTACCGGCGCTCGCGCGCTGGTGCTGGCGGCATCACACCGGCCGCACCGTGGCGCCGTTCCCGCGCCGCGGCCGTTGAGAAGCCGACGCCGGACGCGCGGATCACCCGCGCGGAGCAACGACCGGCGTCGGGGTGGAGGCAGGCTGGCCCATGCCCTTGCGAATGAAATCCACGCCGGGACCGTCTGCCCGGACCTTCACCGTGGTCTCGCCGGATGCACCCTCACCCACGAAGTCGATCGTGGCGGACGCGATGATCGGCAGGTATTTCCTGATATCTTTGCTCTCGTCCTCGGTGCTTGCGTGGATCGTCCACAGTTCCGGCGGCGGCCGACCCTCGCTGCTGGCGCGATTCTCGCGCGCGGAAATCTTCAGGTACTTCTCGTAGACCGTGACCAGCCGCGGAACCTCGTCGTAGCCGACAATCTCCGTCCTGGGCGGTTCGTACACCGCCACCGACCGCTGCACGGGGTTCCCCTGCGCGTCCCGTCCCGCGACCGTGCCGTATCTCACCCCGCCTCCCACTTGAGCGTAGATGGGCACCGTGACGCGCTCGATCTTCGAGCGCGGCGCCTCCACGCCGTAATCCACTTCGATCAAAAGATCCGCCCGTTCGGCGTTGGGCGCCTCGTACATCCCTTTGCCGGACAGAGCGGTGCGGATGAACTCCGTGGCCTCGCGAGTCCTCAACGTGTCGTCGGCCGCGGCGGCACCCCGCGGCTTGAGGATGTAGGATTGGGCGTCACGCGGAGACTCCTGGCGCGCGATCGCATCGATCTTCACCCTGTGACCGGGCGCATTGCATCCGGACCCCAAGCCTCCGAGCACCGCACCAAGGACCACTGCGGTGTGGTGTGCGATTCTCACAGCGCCCTCGAAGACGATGCCCCCGATACGTTTGGCGGCCCGGGCTGCTTCAGTTCGACGGCCGAACCACGGTCGTCGTGGCGGGAACCGGCGCGCCCTCGGCCGGCTTGCGGGCTCCCGGAGCCTCGTCGCCCTTCAGCCGGGCAAGCTCCTCCTCCAATCGGGCGATTTCCGCTTCCGTCTGGAGGGTCTTCTCGTTGGCCTCATCCAGCTGCTTCTTCTTCGCCAAAGCGGCGGAACGCTCGTCGCGCAGCCGCTTGAGGCGCTCCTCGGCGCCCTCAAGTTTCCGTTTGGCGTCGGAAAGTTCCAAATCCGAGATACGGAAGCCCTCGGCCACCGCGAGTTCCTCTTCCATGGAAGCCTTCAACTTGGCCTCCTCGGCCAACTTCTTCGCGCGCTCCTGCTGGTACGCGCGCTCCTGTGCGAGGCGGTCCTGTTCCTTCCGGTCCTTGGCGTCCTGCACCATTCCCACGATTCCGCCGATGATCGCTCCCGCCGCGGCACCCGCGGCAAGTCCGGTACCGGTTCCCATGCTGCTGTTGTTGCCAACGACGGCGCCGCCGACACCGCCGATCATGGCCCCCGTGCCGGCTCCCGTCGCGGTTTTGGAGGGCGCGACACCGGAGGAACAGCCGGTCAGACCGGCTACAGCGGTGGCGGTGATCAGGGAGACGAGGCGACGGTTCATCGTGGTCGAAATTGGAGTCTCGCTGTTTCGCGTTGAGGGAAAGGGACGGAATCTTCTGCGGAAGGTTTCCGGTCGGAACTAAAATTGTCTTCGCCCGGAATTCAACCGTTACTAACCCTTTCCATCCGCGTCCTCCCCCATCGGCGGATTTGAAATCCTCCGGTTTTGCGTCACGGGTTCTTCCTGTTCCGCCGGCCCGCTTTCCCACCATGTTCTCCTCCCTGCGCCCGAAAGGTTTTTTCTCCGCCGACTTCCTCGTTCCATTTCTCGGGCTCTTGCTGGCGATCGCCATCGTCGAGCCGGTCTACCGCGTGGTCGTCGACCCCCGGGTTGAGGAGATCGAGCTGAAGCAACGCGTGCGTTCCGCCCAAGGCAGTACCGCCGGAGCCGAGTCGGACATGCGCTCGATCTACATCATCATCAAGGACACCGAGCAGAAGATTGAGATCATCTTCGCGATCTGGGGCATCATCATCCTCTTCCACAAGCTGGGGGCAGTCCGGAACGAACGCGTCCTCTTCAATCAGGAACTTGTGCGTCTCCAGCCAGGGGAACGCATTATCCCGGGCGACGCCCTGGACCGTCACAAGGAACTCCGCGCGGTCATCGACGCCAACACGCGCATCCGCGACCGACTGCTACCCGAGTGCCTCCTCGCGGCCCTGCACCGTTTCCACGCCACCCACTCGGTCCAGGACGCGGCCAACGCGGTCAAGGAGCGCGCCGAACTCGCTGCTGACCAGCTCGATTCCTCGTTATCGCTGGTGCGCTACATCGCCTGGGCGATCCCTGCGATCGGCTTCATCGGCACCGTGCGCGGCATCGGTCTCGCCCTCGCCTTCGCCGAGGACGCGCTGAAGGGCGACATCGCGCCCGTCATCGACGCGCTGGGGCTCGCGTTCAACTCCACCCTCGTCGCCCTCATCCTCTCGATGGGCCTGATGTACGTGATGCACGTCGTCCAGTCGCGCCAGGAGGCCTTCATCATCGATTTGCAGACCTTCTGCCGCGGCAAGCTGATCGACGTCATGAAGGTACCCGCGCGCGAGGAGGCGTCGGTCTGACCGCGCCATGCCCTCCCTCGGGATAGAGCTTTCCGACGCCGGACTCCTCGCCGCCCAGGGCGACGAGACCAATCTGTCGCTGATGCCGCCGACCGGCGCCGCGGGCGGCGAAGATTGGCCGGGCTACGCCTGCGCCACCGAACGCGGTCTGGTGCTGGGACGCGCCGCGGAGGACCTCTGGTTCGTCCATCCGCGCCGTATCAGCTGCAACTTCTGGTCGAGACTCGCCCATGAGCCGTCCGGACTCCTTTCGAACGGCAAACCGGTCGCCTTCTCCGAACTGGCCTACTTCCACCTCCGCGACCTCATGGTGAAGCTGCCGGCCGCCGATCGGGTAGTGCTGGCCCTGCCGGGGGATTACCTGCGGGACGCCGCGACCGAAGAGGAAAAGGTCGGTCTGGTTCTGGGTATGATCGGCGAGTTGCGCCTGCCGGTTTCCGGAATGGTCGACCACGCCTGCGCCGCGCTCTGCGATCCGCGGGGACCCGTTTTCAGTCCGACGATTCCCGTGCTGGTCGTCGAAACCGGACTCGACGGAAGTGATCTGACGCTGCTCACCCAGGACGGAGCCCGGCTCACGCGTCGCGCCTTCGCGCGCCTGCCGCAGTCGGGCCTCGCGGGCCTTCTCAAGCAACTCACCGCATCCTTCGGCAACCGGTTCCTGCGGCACACCACGTTCGACATCCTTGAGGACGGTCGGATCGAGCAGGAATTTTTTCGACAACTGAAGGACTTCCTCTGGTCGGAGGTGCCGGAGGTCCGTTTCGTTATCAACACCGCCACCCGGGCCTACGAGATGCCCGCGAAACACGAACAGCTGGCCATGGATTCCCTGGCGTTCACGACCACGTTGGGACAAGCGGTCCAAACGTTCCTCCAGCGCCATCTGCCGGCGGGTTCTCCCTTCACCCTCGCCTTGACCGACCGAGCGGCCCGTGTGCCCGGCTTGTCCGCCCGCCTGCGCTCCTGCCATCCGACCCGTCAGATCCGCCTCGCACGCGGTGCCGCGGCCGCCGGTGCCGCGCACCTCGCCAATCGCTGGCTGAAGACGCCCGCCGATCTCGCCGAGGTGCCGGTCGAGACGTCGGTTCCCCGTGCGGAGGCAGCCGGTTCGCACCGAGCGCGCGCAAGGATTCAGCTGCACAAGCCTTCCGGCTCCTCGAGCCCCGCGATCCCCACGCATGCCATTCTGGGCGGCATTGGGCATCCGCTCGTCGCGGGTTCCGTATTCACCATCGGCAGCACCGACCAGCAGCCGCGGCTCGCCCTGCCCCCAGGCTTCAGCCACGTACCCGGATGCCTCGCGCAACTCACGTTCGACGACGGAGCGCTCTGGTGGCAGGACACTTCCAGCGACACTCCGTCCAGGGTCGCCGTCGCCGCCGGAGATCGCATGACGTTCGCCAGCGACGAACTCGCCGCCGAGGTACTTTTCGCCCATTGTCCGGCTCCGGCCCGCAGCTGAGGTCGCGCGTCCACCGCCATGTCGAGCCTGGCCAAGCGACGCCGAGAGACGGAGATCTACAGTCTCTCGTTCCTCGACTGCATCTGCTGCGGCTTCGGCGCGGTACTGCTGATCTTCATCCTCACGATCGCGCGCAAAACCGACGTAGATAAATCCGATGTCGACGCCGCGCGCGACCAGCTCCGGCGGGTGGAGGCGCAGGCGAAGCTAAATCAGGACGAGCTCGACCGCCTCGCGGCCATGCTCGCTGCCGCGCAACTGGAACTCCGCGACCTTAGCGCCAAGAACAAGGAGGACGAGACCAAGGTCTCCGATCGCCGGAAGCAGCTGCTCCTCATGCTGCAGGAGATCGCCGCCATGCAGGAGGCGCTGGCGGCCCTACTCGGCGAGAAGCGGGACCTGCCGACCGAGGAGAAGGCGCCGCCCGTGCCCATCCCGAACCCCGATCGACGCCAGTACCTCACGGGCGTGAAGCTGAACGGAGAATTCGTGGTGTTCCTCGTGCGTGTCTCGGGATCCATGCTCGATGACACCATCGACGGCGCCGCCGCCCGGCTCGGCGATACCGACGACAAGAAGCGCGCCTCTCTCAAGTGGCAGCGGGTCATCGCGGCGATGACGTGGATGCTCGCCTCCCTGGAGCCGGAGACGCGTTTCCAGATCCTACTCTTCAACGACGAGACGACGCCGATCATCCCGAAACGCGGGGAGGAATGGTTCAGTACCCGCGATCAGAAAACCATGGGCGAGGTGATCGCCCGCCTTAACCAGATCGTGCCCAAGGGTCCGGCGAACCTCGAGCGCGCCTTCGCGACCGTGCGCGCCCTGCCTCGCCTGCCCGACAGTATCGTGCTCCTCACCGACGGCCTGCCGACCGGAGGCGACTCGCTCGCCTCGGACGGCGACATCGACGAGGGCACACGCGTGCGGCTGTTCGAGATCGCCCGCAAGCAGCTCCCTCCGCGCATACCCGTAAGCACGATCCTCTTTCCCATGCTCACGGGCGACCCCGGGGCGCCCGGCATG
>JAURJO010000507.1 GCA_030832235.1 Verrucomicrobiota bacterium | reverse complement strand
TCCACAGCGCCAAGGTGAATGACCGCGCGTCGTGGGATTTTTACGAGGACGAGGCGACGCAGGATGAAGGCGAAAAAGCGGCCATCGCGACGCGCTACGGTCGCGGCGGCGGGGACGGCGACGGCCGCCCCGCCTGGCACGTCCTCGAAGGCGACGGCAGCCGGACGCGCGATGGCGTCAACACGGCCACCATCCGTCGTTTCATCGTCGAGAAATCCGCTGCCAAGATTCCGTTCTTCCTCGCGCTCGGCTTTCACAAGCCGCACCTGCCGTGGACCGCGCCTAAGCGCTTCTTCGACCTCTATCCGGAGACCGGTATCGCGCCGCCCGCCGAGCCGCCGATGCGCGATATTCCGCCGATCGCGTTGCAAACCGAGCTTTCCGGTTTCGCGCAGCCGGAATCGCGGGCCGGAGCCATCCGCGCCTACCACGCCTGCATCTCGTTTATCGATCACCAGCTCGGGCTGGTCTTGGACGAGTTGGATCGCCGCGACCTCACGAAGAACACCCTGATCGTGTTTTTCAGCGACCACGGCTTCCACCTCGGCGACCACGGCGGCTTGTGGGCCAAGCTGAGCGCCTTCCGCGCCTCCACGCAGGTGCCCCTGATCATGGCGGGGCCGGGTGTGCCGGCGGGCGTCACGGTTGGCAGCCCGGTCGAATTACTCGACGTGTACCCCACCCTGGCGGATCTCGCGGGACTGCGCGCCCCGGGCGGCCTCGAGGGCCGCTCACTTCGTCCAGCCTTCAAGGAGAGCAGAGCCGCGGGCCACGCCCACAGCCTCGTCTATCACTATGACGTCGCCGCAAACCGAGATATCGCGGGACGCACCGTGATCAGTCCGACGTGGCGCTATACCGAATGGGACGGCGGCCGGACGGGCCGCGAACTCTACTGGCTCGCCGACGACCCCGACGAATACCGCAACGTCGCGTCAGACCCCGCGCGCGCCGGAATGCTCGAGGACGCCACGGCGCAACTCGCCCAGCTGCCCCCGCCGAAACCCGGACCGGCAAACCGCCCCCGCGCGCTGGACCGGGAAGGCAAGAAGGCGCGCTAAAGCTGCGCTGCCGGGCTCTTACTCCGACTTGACCGCCGCGGCGGGAGTCGCGGTGTGCTCGAGGATCTGGCCGTCGCGCAGCAGGCGCTCACGCAGCTTCGCGTAAGGAACGTCCTGCACGGGGATTCCGGCGTCGATGGCCATCACGGCGGCGGTCGCGGCCGACTGGCCGAGGATCATGAAGACCGGCTCCATGCGGATGGAACCGAACGCGATGTGGGAACTCGAGACACACACCGGCACCAGCAGATTCCCCACCTGGCCACGCTTCGGCACGAGCGACCCGTAGGCGATCTCATAGGGCTCCTTCAACCCGACGCCGATATCTCCCTCGTTCTGCACGTAACCCTCGGGCGTGATGTAGCGCTGCACGTTGTGTGAATCGATCGTGTAGCTGCCCATACCGACCGAATCGGGCGTGGGCTTGCGCTTCCTAAGGTGGTTCTCGGTCATCACGAACTGCCCGGTCATGCGGCGCGCCTCGCGCACGTAGATCTGGTGGGGCCAGCCACCGTTGTCCTTGAACTCGTCCTTCGGCAGTCCCCATCGGCTCATGCGCTCGCGGACGTCGGCGGGAACGCGAGGATCGGTCGTGATGAAGTACAGCCAGCCCTTCTGGTAGGTCTGATGCTCCTTCAGGATCTCGCGCCGCCGCTCGTAGCTGGCCTCGGGATAATCGTAGTTCATCCCGATGTTGTCCGTACTGAACGGCCCGTGGTTGTTGGTGTCGGTTTTGTGGTTCGGGATCGGATCAAACTTGCCGAACGTCTCGGTCCAACCCGCGGCGTAGATCCGCGCCAGGAGTTCATACTGCCGCGGGTCGTAGCCCTCGGGCTTGGCGAATGGGATGCGATTCTCGGGATGATCGGTCAGGCACATGCGGTAGCAGTACGCCTGCACCTTGGAATCGCCCTCGCCGAAGTTTCCCGGATAGGCCGCGCTCACCCGCGGCAGCACGCCGCTCCGCGGATCACCGGGGACGACGTACGGGCTGATCTTCTCCTTGAGCACGCCGAAGTGGTGGCGGTGATGCAGCACGCCCGTCTGCACGCCGTTGTGTTCCTCCCCATAGACCGCGTTGGCCTCGCGCCCAACGTGGTACGACACCCCCGCCGCCGCCATCAGGTCGCCCTCGTAGGTCGCATCGATGAACATCTTTCCCGCGTACGTGCGGCCCGCCAGTGTGGTGATGGACACGATCCTTCCCGCCTCCTTGCGCACGCCCTTGGGGCGGTCGAGCCACTCGTCGCGCACCACCTGGATGCCATGCTCCCGCACGAGATCCTCGAAAACCATCTCCGCTACACTGGGCTCGAAAATCCACATCGTGCGCTCCGCGCCGTCGATCGCCGGCGTGCCCTGCCCCTTGTTGCCGTAGGATGCGCGGTCCTGCCACTTCCACGCCGCGGCGGAGTCGTAGTGCTTCCAGATTCGGTGGTAGAAATTCCGCGCGAGGCCGCCGATGACCGCCTTGTTGCCGGTGTCGGTGAAGCCCAGCCCGCCGCTCGTCAGTCCGCCCAGATGCCGGTCGGGACTGACGACGATGACCGTCTTGCCCATCAGCTTCGCCTGCACGGCGGCGGTGACTGCGGCGCTGGTGCCGCCGTAGATGACAAGATCGTGGTCAGCGGCTCGAACCGGTCCGGAAAAAGAGATGCCGGCGACGAGAACGGAAAGGGCGCGCAAGCGGAGGGGTATTTTCACGCCCGGTTTCCTTGCGCCGGGCCTCGCCGCTGTCGAGCCCGCGCGCAGCCGACTCAACTCCCCGCCGGGACGAGGCGGATGTCGACCATGAGGTCGGCCGCCAGCCGCTCCAGGTCCGCGCGCACCGCGGCTAGCCGTGAAGCCTCGGGAGCCCAGACGGTGGCCCGCGCCTGAAACAAAGCCCCGCCGCCCATCGGGGCGCTCACGACCTCGGAGGAGAGTTCCTCGACGTTGAGACCGTGCCGCGCGAACACCGCGGCGACACCGCGCAGGATGCCGGGGCGGTCGTTGCCCACGAGTTCGAGTGTGGCGAGCGCGCCGCCACGGCCGGCGTGGGCCCGGCCGCCCGGCTCGGCGTGGATGATGACGCGCAGGCCGTCGACCTCGAGCGTGCGCAGCGCGTTGACGAGACCGTCGCGCCGCTCGCCGGGCACCTCGACCCGGAGGATACCGGCGAACTGTCCGCCGAGGCGGCACATGCGGCTCTCCAGCCAGTTGCCACCGTGATCGGCGACGCGCGCCGCCACCAATTCCACCAGACCGGGACGGTCGGCGCCGATCACCGTCATCACGAGGTTTGCGAGCATGCGGGAAAAGTGCGCCAGCCGGCGCGCCGCGCAATCCCCGACTCGGCCGCAGCGGCCTGCGGGAGGAGGAACTCAGTCCTCGAGCTCGACGTTCCAGTAGGCGACGTCGAGGAAGTCCTTCCAGTGCTCGTGATGCTGGTTGCCAAGCACGAGGGAGATAACCGGGCGCCACTTGGGGCGCACCGGCTTGCGGATCAGGCGCATGCTCGCCTCGTGCGGGAGCCGGTTGGCCTTGCGCGTGTTGCAGCGGATGCAGGAGCACACGATATTCTCCCAGGTCGTCTTCCCGCCGTGATCGCGCGGGATGACATGGTCGAGATTAAGCTGCTCGCGGGGGAAGCCCTTGCCGCAGTACTGGCAGGTGGCCTTGTCGCGTTCGAAGACGTTGTTGCGGGTGAGCTTGAGCTCCTTGCACGGCAGCTTGTCGAAGAACGTGAGCAGGATCACCCGCGGCAGCCGAATCGTGCGCGTCGGCGTGCGCACCGTGTCGAGTTCCTCGGCGGGCGGGTTGTGCGCCGAGAAAGAGATCCAATCCAGCATCGAGAACGTGCGGAAATCGTCCTCGTGGTGGTGGACCACCTGCGCGTGGCCGCGGGCCAGGAGGGCGAAGGCGCGGCGGGCGCCGATGACGTTCACCGCCTGCCACAGGCGATTGAGCACGAGCACCGGCTGGTCGAGCACCGCTTCCATACGGGGAAAGGCGAATAACTTCGCTCCCGCGCGAGTGTCAAGGGCCGCGGCCGCTTGCGAAAGATTTCAACATTTTATCGCCAAGCTTGGCTCACGAAGTGCTTCATCGAAGGCGATGACCAAGCACCCACGCCATCGCCCTATAGCCGCGCGTCTCGGCCTGCCGTTCGCGCTGCTCGCCCTCACCGGCCACGCCCAGACCTCCACGCCTCCGCGCGCGGCCGGAGGCGACGTCGTCACCATGGAGAAATTCCAGGTGAAGGACGTCCCGATCGAGAAGCAGATCCTGCCGACCGCCCGACCCTTTAACTCGGTGTTCGGCACCGACGACAACATCGTCGATGTCCCACGGAACGTGACGATCATCTCCCGGCAGCAGCTCAGCGACATCAGCATCTCGAGCGTGCTTGATTTCTCGAAGCTCACGTCGAGCGCCTACACGACCACCAACTTCGGCGCTCCGGCCAACCCCAGCATCCGCGGCCAGACGGCTGACCTGTTCATCAATGGTCTCCGCGGCCGCATCACCTCGAACGGCAACGGTCTCCCGCTGAACTTCAACTCGGTCGAGTCCGTCAACATCGTGAAGGGGCCCGCCACCGCGGTGCAGGGCACGTCGATGTACGTCGGCGGCTTCGTCGATCTGGTCACGAAGCGCCCCTTCTTCGACACGACGAAAGGTTCGATCAGCGTGACCGTCGGCTCCTACTCCCAAAAGGAGTGGACGCTCGATGTCGGCGGCCCGCTGTCCAAGACAGCCGCCTACCGCTTCAGCTACTCCGGCCAGGACAGCAAGGGCTTCTGGGAGAACTTCTATAACAAAAACCAAGCGCTCTACGGTGCGCTCACGCTTCGCCCCTCCGGCGGTTACGAGATCTTTCTCAGCGGCAGCCTCTCCCATTACAACTACACCGAGAACTGGGGCCTCAACCGCGTCACGCAGGACCTGATCGACAACGGCCGTTACCTGACCGGCGTGAACAGCAACCCGGCGCCCGACTTCGCGAAGTATCCGCTCGGCTACATCGACGCGAAGGGGGTTCCGATCTCATTCGACAACGTCAACACCATCGGCGGGACGGCCGCGCCCGTCTCTGACCCGCAGAACTCGAAGTGGGTCACCTCGGGCTTCCCCGCCGGCAACCGCGTCGTCTTCGGTCCGACGGTCGAGATCAGCCGCCACAAGCGTCTGCTCAAGCCGGGTGACCACTCGGTGGGCGACGAGTACAACCTTCAGGCCATCCAGACCCTCACGGCCGGGCCCTCGCTGAAGATCGTCAACAACACCTACTGGAGCTACACCGCCCGCAACACCCTCAGCTCCTATTACTACTCCGAGGTGATCGATCCGTCCTGGTTCGCGGAAAATCGAACGGAGTTCATCGTGACGGAAAAGGCCTGGACGCTTAATTCCGGCCTCGATTTCCGGTACCAGCGCACGAAGGCGTACGACGACTACTTCTTCGAGCCGGCCAACGTGTGGGACATCACAAAGGACCCGAGCTACGTCGACGTCTACCGCTCGGTCAATTTCCCGAACCCGTTCACGAGCCTCCCGATCCCGGGCTGGCCTGGCCGCTACGCCACCGACGGCATCACCAACGGCGACACCAACGACTCCAGCGGCAAGACCGCCGGTGTCTTCGCGCAAGGCACCTACAAGGCCTCGGAGGACCTGAACTTCGTGCTCGGCGGTCGCCTCGACCGCTTCAGCGCGACGGTGACCGAGCCGCTGCTGCCGAAGCGGCCGACCGCCTCGATCAGCGTCTGGATCCCGAACTACAACGCGAGCGCGGTGTACAAGGCCACGCCGACCTCGAGCCTCTACGCCACCTACAACTTCAGTCGCAACACGTCCGGCGCCGTAGGCAACGGCGGTGGCATCACCGGCTGGAACTCCGCGGGAACCGCCCTGTTCAAGGACAACTTCCTGCAGCCGAGCGAGCTGATCGAGCTGGGAACCAAGTACGCGCTCATGCAGAGCAAGGTCTTCCTCAACTTCGCGGTGTTCGACCAGAAGCGCACCTTCAAGAGCACGAGCAGTACGATCATCCAGCGCTTCCACTCCAAGGGCTTCGAGGCGGAGTTGAACTACCAGCCGAACAAGCACCTCTACGGCACGATCTCCTACTCGGCGGTCGACGCGAAGTCCTCGGCCGG
>JAURJO010000506.1 GCA_030832235.1 Verrucomicrobiota bacterium | reverse complement strand
TCCTTCGAGATGATGCGGCCGAAGATCGAGGTCTTCCGGAAGCACATCCTCGCCGATCCCGCGGTGCAGGACGTCATCGGCTACGCCGGCGGCACGTCCGGTCTCAGCAACGCGCGCATGACCGTCCGCCTGAAGCCGCTGTCCGAGCGGAAGGCCTCCGCCAACGACGTCGTCAACCGCCTCCGCGCCACCGCGCCGCAGGTCTCCGGCGGCAGCCTCTACCTTTACGGTGCGCAGGACATCGACCCGCCGCGCATGTCCGACGGCAGCTCCTACGACCTTTCCTTCATGGCGAGTGACCTTGAGCTGCTCCGGACGTGGATGCCGCGCATCACCGGGGCCCTGCGGGAGGTGCCGGAGATCACCGATCTCGAGGCTCCTTCCGAGGGCGGGACGGCGCGGGTTTCGCTCAAGATCGACCGCGAGGCCGCGCGCCGGCTCGGGGTCGACATGCAGACGGTTTCCTCGGTGCTGAACAATTCCTTCAGCCAGCGGCAGATCGCGACGCTCTACGACCGCCTGAACCAGTACCGGGTCGTGATGGAGCTGGAGCCGCGTTACACCTCCGATCCCACGGTGCTCGACAAGGTGGAGGTGGTCGGCGCCAACGGCACCCGTGTGCCGCTGTCGGCGTTCGCCCGTTACGAGTTCTCTCAGGCTGACGACCGGGTTCGCCACCGGAGTCAGTTCGCGGCTGAGAATGTGGGCTTTGCCCTGGCCGACGGTGTCGCGATCGAGGAGGCGCTCGATGGAATCGACCGCGCTTTGGCCGGGATCATGTTACCGGCCGAAATCCAGGTGCGAATGGGCGGCTCGGCGCAGAACTTCCAGCGTGCGATCCAGGCCCAGCCGATGCTCATCCTTGGTGTGTTGCTGGCGGTCTATCTGGTGCTGGGCGTTCTCTACGAGAGCCTGCTGCATCCGATCACCATCCTTTCGACCCTTCCATCGGCCGGTCTCGGCGCCCTGCTCGCCCTGCGGATTACGGAGACGGAGTTCTCCCTCATCGCGCTGCTCGGTCTCTTCCTGCTCGTCGGCATCGTGATGAAGAACGCCATCCTGATGATCGACTTCGCGCTGCTCGCCCAGCGGCAGCGCGGGCTTTCCCCGCGCGAGGCGATCTTCGAGGCGGCCCAGCTGCGGCTGCGGCCGATTTTGATGACTAATTTCGCCGCGCTGCTGGGCGCCCTTCCGCTCGTGCTGGCCTCGGGCGAGGGCGTGGAAATGCGCCGGCCGCTCGGCCTGGCGATCGTCGGCGGGCTCTCGGTGAGCCAGTTGCTCACGCTTTATACCGTGCCGGTGGTCTATCTCTGGCTCGACCGCGCCCGCTTGCGCGTGCAGGGCCGTGGCGCCGCTCCGGTGCCGCAGGAAGCTACCGCCTGATCGGCGGTCTTCCGGGACGGTAAAAACGAAAGCCGGCCGTGAAAGGCCGGCTCCGGTTGGGGAGGGGATTCGAACCGCTCAGACGCGACCGAGGTAAGTCCCGTCGACCGTGCTCACACGAATGACTTCACCTTCCTTGATGAAGAGCGGCACTTGCACGACGAGGCCGGTCTCGAGCTTCGCGGGCTTCTGGACGTTGCTCGCGGTGTCGCCCTTCACGCCATCGGCGGACTCGATGACTTTCAGCGCCACGGTGGAGGGGAGATCGACCGAGAGCGGCCGCTCGTCGACCCAGAGCACGTCCACTTTTCCGCCGGGGGCGAGGTAGTTCTTCACGTCGCCGAGCTGGGTCTCCGTGAGCTCGATCTGCTCGAAGGTCTCCGGATCCATGAACGCGTAGGTGTCGCGGTCGGCGTAGCTGAATTCGAGCGTCTTCCGGTCGGTCGGCAGCACCTCGACGGTGTCGGTCGAGGCGAAGCGCTGGTCGAGGGCCTTCCCGTAGCGCAGGTTGCGCATCTTGATCTGCACGAAGGCTCGCAGGTTGCCGGGCGTGCGGTGCTGCGTCTCCATGACGAGGTGCGGCTCGCCGTTGAACTTGATGACCTGACCTTTGCGGATGTCGTTGGCTGCGGGCATGGCGGGAAGGGCTGACGGGCGGGTTTTGAGAGATGAAAGGTGAGGAGCGGAGCGCCGCGCGAAAAGCGTGTCAAGGCCGCGGACACGGACGGCACGTTGCGGAGTTCACGGGGTGATTCCGCGGTCCGGCGCGGCTATCTCCGCGCTTGCTCTGTTTCCGCGCTCCTCTCGACACTCGGGACAAGCATGAAGCAACGCACGCTCGCGCGCGAGGTCTCCGTGGAAGGCGCCGCGCTCCACACCGGGGAAAAGGTCACCCTTCGTCTGAAACCCGCCGCGGCCGGCGCGGGCATCGTTTTCCGCCGCACTGATCTCAGCGGCTCGCCCGAGATCAAGCCGAGGGTCGACCTCGTCACGGACCTCGTGCGCGCGACCACCATCCAATCGGGCCACGCCAAGATTCACACCGTCGAGCATGTGCTGAGCGCGCTCCACGGCTGCGGCATCGACAACGTCGTGGTCGAGATGAACGCCTCCGAGCCGCCGATCCTCGACGGATCGGCGCGGCCGTACGTGAACCTCATCCTCCAGGGCGAACCGGTGGAGCAGGACGCCGACCGCGAGTACTTCGAGCTCGACGCGCCCGTTTCGGTCTCGCGCGGCAATTCCTCGATCATCGCGTTGCCGTGCGACCAGCTGAAGATCTCCTGCACTTCCGCCGACGACCGCGGCATCCATACGCAGCATCTTTCCCTCGCGATCGATCCCGACGTCTACATGGCGCAGATCGCCGCCGCGCGCACATTCGCGATCTACGAGGACATCGAGGAGCTGCTGAAGCTGGGCAAGATCAAGGGCGGCTCTCTCGACTGCGCCGTCGTGATCCGCGGCGACAAGATCCTCTCCAAGGAACCGCTCCGCTTCCCCGATGAGTTCGTGCGGCATAAGATCCTCGATATCATCGGCGACGTGATGCTCCTCGGCCTCCCGCTCAAGGCGCACATCGTCGCCACTCGGCCCGGGCACGCGATCAACGCCGAGCTCACCAAGGCCCTGTTCACGCGTCTGGAGGAGCGGCGCAAGGCCCCCAAGCGCCGCGAGAAGGCGGCCCGGCCTGCCGCGGTGCTGCCCACGGAGACGTCCCTCGACATCCGGCGCGTGCTCGAGACCCTGCCGCACCGCTACCCGTTCGTGATGGTGGACCGCGTGCTCGAGTTCATCGGCAACGACGAACTCGTCGCCGTGAAGAACGTCACCATCAACGAGCCGTACTTCATGGGGCACTTCCCGGATAACCCCGT
>JAURJO010000505.1 GCA_030832235.1 Verrucomicrobiota bacterium | reverse complement strand
TCGCCGGCCGCTTGCCTCGCCTCCGCGCGGTCGCGGAACCATTCTCCCGCTTGGGGTCTTTCCACCGTGATGAGGGCGGTGTAATCGGCGATCGCCGCGTCCAGGTCCCCGTTCGCGCGGTGGGCGCGGCCGCGTCCGTGCAGGAGCGCGGGTTGTCGCTGGGTCCGTTCCAAGGCGAGATTGAGGTCCGCCACGGCTTCGGCGGGCCGGCCGCCCTCGATCTTAATCAAGGCGCGACGCACCTCGGCGCTGATGTCCCCAGGCTTCAGTCGGAGCGCCTCGTCGTAGTCGGTGATGGCATCCTGGAACCGGCCGAGTCTTCTCCGGGTTTCGGCGCGATGTGTCCACGCGAGCGCGTCCTTTGGGTCGAGGCGCACGGCGTGGTCGTGGTCCTTGAGTGCTTCCGGCAGGTCGTCGACGGCCCGGCGGGCGTTGCCGCGGTTCAGGAACAGTTTCGCGTGGAAGGGCTCGCGAACGAGGATCGCGGTGTAGTCGGAAATGGCCCCGTGGTAGTCACCGAGGCTCGCGCGCAGGTCGGCGCGGCCCCAGTAGCCGAGCAGGGAAGGAGGGCGGAGCGCCACCAGCGCGTCGTACGCCGCGAACGCCTTGCCGGTCTCCCCCAAACGTACCAGGGCGCTGGCGCGGAGGGCGCGGGGGAGGTCGGAGTTGGGGGCGAGAACAGTCGCTCGTTCAAAGTCGACCAGAGCTCCCGCCGGGTCGCCGCTGTTCAGGCGGAGCAGGCCGCGCTCCGTCAGCGCACTCGGGTGGGGCGACGCCACCCCCTCGATGGCCGTGGAGTAATCGGCCAGGGCGCCCGGGAGGTCACCGGCCCGCTGCTTGAGACCCGCGCCCGCGAGCTGGCGCGCCGTCTCTGGGTCGAGCGGGGGAAAGCCGGCCGGCAGCTGGGCGCCCGGCGCCAGGGTCGGCAGCAGGGCGAGGAGAACCAGGATGCGGACGAGCGGGCGGAGCATGGCGAGTCGCGCAGGGCAGCGCGGGTGCGGCGGCGGCAAATTCCCCGGTCACTCCCCCGCCCTGCAAGCTGGATTAACGCAACCGGATCCTAGGGGCCGAACCTAAGGGGTGGCTGGACCTAAGGGGTCAGACCCTTGCGGAGGCTATGGCCCCACGCGAGAGGGCCACAAAAGGCTCAAGGGAATCCGAGGGCGCGGACCTGCTTTGCGTGGCGTCTATAGCCGCCTCGTTCAACTTGGTAAGCGTCCCAGCACCCCTTGAGCCTTTTGTGGCCATCGGCTCGGGCCCGATATTGCTCGATCCCAATGGTCTCAGGGCAGGGCGTTCCATGGTTCAGTGAGGTCGGGTTCCATGGATGCCCGCTCGCCCGGGACCTTTCGGTCCGCAGCAGTGGCTGGGGCCCGGCAGATTCGGGGGGCGTTTTGAATGCATCTGGAAATTCGCCCCGAAATGAAACCGATCCCGTCGCGGGCCGGCTGCGAAGCTTTGCGCGGCTGAACACGACGCACGCACCCCGGGGTTGACCCCGGAGGGCGGGGTTTCAACCTCGCCCGATTCCTTTGGCTGAATTCCTCCAGCAGCTGCTCAACGGACTGTCGCTCGGCGCGATCTACGCGCTCATCGCGCTCGGCTACACGATGGTGTACGGCGTGCTGCGGTTCATCAACTTCGCGCACTCGGACGTGTTCATGGTCGGCGCGTTCATCGGCTACTTCGCGGGGCGGATCGTTCCGGAAGGCACGCTCTGGGGCGGCCTCGTCGTCCTGCTCGCGGCCATGGCCGGCTGCGCCGTGCTGGGCATGCTCATCGAGCGCCTCGCTTACCGCCCGCTGAGGGGCGCACCCACGCTCAACGTCCTCATCACCGCCATCGGCGTCTCGTTGCTGCTCGAGTATTCCGGCCAGGTGTTCTTCGGCGCCGCGCCGCGCACCTTCCCCGCGATCCTGCCTTCCGCCAACTTCACGCTCGGCGGCCTCGTGCTTTCCTCCAACCAGCTCGTCGTGATCGTTGTCGCCGTGCTGCTGATGATCGGTCTCGAGCTGATCGTGCATCGCACCAAGATCGGCATGGCGATGCGCGCGGTGTCGCTCAACCCGCGCGCCGCCCAGTTGGTCGGCGTGAACAACGACGTCGTGATCTCGTTCACCTTCGGCCTCGGCTCCGCCCTCGCGGCGGCCGGCGGCGTTCTCTACGCGCTCAACTACCCGTCGATCGACCCGCTCATGGGCGTCATGCCGGGCCTCAAGGCGTTCGTCGCCGCCATCCTCGGCGGGATCGGCAATATCCCGGGGGCGGCGCTCGGCGGGCTGCTGCTCGGCGTGGTCGAGACGTTCGTCAACGGCAGCCAGTGGTCGACCTACAAGGATGCGATCGCGTTCGCCATCCTCATCGTGATCCTGCTCTTCCGGCCCGCCGGACTGCTGGGACGCGCCACCGTCGAGAAGGTCTGAGCCATGCCGCGGCCGCACGTCGCCCTCCTCCTGGCCCTCGCCGCCGCCTACGGGGTCTCCCATTTCCCCGGCGGACTCGATCCCTACCTGCTGGACGTGCTCACCGGCATCGGGATCAACATCATCCTCGCCGTCTCGCTCAACCTGGTGAACGGCTACACGGGCCAGTTCTCGCTCGGCCACGCGGGCTTCATGTCGGTCGGCGCCTACCTTTCGTCCGCCGTCTCGCTGTTTGTCGCGCCCAAGCTGGTCGGGGAGCTCTCCGCCGCCGGCGAGGTCACCCAGGGCGCCGTCTTCCTCGCCGCACTCATCACCGGCGGGTTCTGCGCCGCCCTCGCGGGGCTCTTCGTCGGCGTGCCTTCGCTGCGCCTGCGCGGCGACTACCTCGCCCTCGTGACCCTCGGATTCGGGGAGATCATCCGCGTGATCTTCCAGAACGTGGAGATCCTCGGCGGCGCCCTCGGGCTCAACGCCATCCCCGGCAGCACCACGCTGACCTGGGTCCTGGCCGTCGCGGCCGTCACCGTCTTCGTCGTCCATTGCCTCGTCGACTCCACCTACGGCCGCGGCTTCCTCGCCACGCGCGACGACGAGATCGCGGCCGCCGCGGTGGGGCTCAACCCGACGCGCTACAAGATCGTCGCGTTTGTCGTTGCCGCGTTCTTCGCGGGCGTCGCCGGCGGACTCTACGCGCACTTCAAGCTCACCATCACACCCACCGGCTTCGACTTCACCCGCAGCATCGAGATCGTTGTGATGGTCATCCTCGGCGGTATGGGTAACGCCGTCGGCGTCATTCTCGCCGCCGTGCTGCTCACCGTCCTGCCCGAGGTGCTCCGGCCCATCGCCGAGTACCGCATGATCCTGTACTCCCTGCTGCTCGTGCTGCTCATGCTCCTGCGGCCGCAGGGGTTGTTCAACTTCCCGGCCCGCCGCCCCCGCGGCTGACCCGCCATGGCCGAACTCCTCCGTCTCGAGCAGGCCACCATCCGCTTCGGCGGCCTCACCGCCGTCAACGCGGTCGACTTCGCCGTCAACGAGGGCGAGCTCTGCGGCCTGATCGGGCCCAACGGCGCCGGCAAGACGACCGTCTTCAACCTCATCACCGGCGTGTACGCGCCCACCTCGGGCCGGATCAGTTTCGGCGGCCGCGATCTCCGCGGGCTCGGCGTCGACGGAATCGTGGGCCTCGGGATCGCCCGTACGTTCCAGAACATCCGCCTGTTCGGCTCACTTTCGGTCCTCGATAACGTCCGCGCCGCCTGCAACCTGCACCGCGCCACCGCCCCGGGTCACGCGCTGCTGCGGCTGGGCGCCTTCCGGCGCGACGAGGCCGCTATCGTGGCCCGCGCCAACGAACTGCTCGAGATCTTCAACCTCGGTCGTTTTCGCGACGCCCCCGCGCGTAGCCTGCCCTACGGTGAGCAACGCCGCCTCGAGATCGTGCGCTGCCTCGCCACCCGCCCGCGCCTGCTGCTGCTCGACGAACCCGCGGCCGGCATGAATCCCACCGAAAAGACCGAGCTCATCCGCCTCATCCAGCAGGTCCGCCGGCAATTCAACCTCTCCATCCTGCTGGTCGAGCACTCCATGCGGGTCGTGATGGGCTGCTGCGAGCGCATCGCCGTTCTCGACTACGGCGTGAAGATCGCCGAGGGCACGCCCGACCAGATCCGCACCGATCCGAAGGTGATCGAGGCCTACCTGGGCGAGGACCACGGCTCTTCCCTCGCCCACCACTGAGCGCGCCGCCCGTTCCCATGCTGCAGATCACCGATCTCCACGTCGCTTACGGCGCCATCCAGGCGCTGGCCGGCGTCTCCCTCGAGATCAACGCCGGCGAGATCGTGACGCTCATCGGCGGCAACGGCGCGGGCAAGACCACCACGCTGCGCGCGGTCTCGGGCCTGCTGCGCGCGAAGTCCGGCGCCGTGCGTTTCGCCGGCGAGGACATCACCGGTCTCGCGCCGCACACCATTGTCGCCCGCGGCCTCTGCCACGTGCCCGAGGGCCGCATGATCTTCGCCAACCTCACCGTCGCCGAGAACCTCGCGATGGGCGCCTACCTCTCGACCGACCCCGCGCGTGACGAACGCAACCGCGAATTAGTTTTCACGACGTTCCCGCGCCTCAAGGAGCGACTCACCCAGACCGCCGGCACCCTATCCGGCGGCGAGCAGCAGATGCTCGCGATCGGCCGCGCCCTGATGGGCAACCCGCGCTTTCTGATGCTCGACGAGCCGTCGCTCGGCATCGCGCCCCGCCTCATCTCGACGATCTTCGAGAAGATCGTGGAGATCAACCGCACGCACGGGATCACGATCCTTCTGGTGGAACAGAACGCCAACCTAGCCCTCGAAGTTTCCTCCCGCGCCTACGTGCTGGAGACAGGCCGCATCGCCATGCAGGGCGAGAGCAAGACGCTCCGCGCGGATCCACGCCTGCGCGCGACGTACCTCGGTGGCTAAGTGACGGCGGAATCCGCCGAACGTCGGGCAGAAGAAAGGGCGTCCGCGGCGTCAGCCGCGGCTACACCGGGAGCATTACTGCAGCTCAATGCCGGTTCCAGGCCGCGTTGGGCTT
>JAURJO010000504.1 GCA_030832235.1 Verrucomicrobiota bacterium | reverse complement strand
TGAGCTCCGCCCGCCAGTTTCACGCCAACGGGAGCCGACACCCCAGGCTGCACGCCTCAACCCCTTAATCAAAAAGTCCAGCGTCCCACGCGGATTGTCTATGGGATCCGCCGCCGGTAACGGTAGGATCGCTCCCCACGACCGCGTACTTCACGCTGTCTCCGCCTGCGCCCCCAGGTTCATTCATGCGGTACCTTCGTCTCATGATCGCTCGCTTCTCCATGGCACTCGGCTTGGTCGGCCTGCTCGGCACGACCCTCCTGCTCTCGGTTCACGCCGCCCCGCCCCCGAGCGCCTTTGGGGTGTGGGATCGAGGTTCGTCGTTTGATCCCGCGGATCATCCCTTTCTCCGGGGCCTGGCATTCTACCAAAAGTGGTCGGAGGTGGAGAAGCAGCCGGGGGTATTCGACTGGAGTGTATTGGATCAGGCCATGGACACGGCCGTCCGGAGAAACCAGTTCATCTATCTTTCCCTCGGGGTGGGGCCGGATGCGCCGGGCTGGATTTACGCCGCCGGCGTTCCCGCCGTGAAGACGGAGAACCAGATTCACGACAGCTGGCCGGTGTATCCGTTTTACCCGTCGTCCGCCTACAAATCGTTCTTTCACCGCCTGATCGCGGAATTCGGGAAACACCTCCGCAGCTACCCGCAGGAGAAGCAGGAGCGCATCGTTTTCATCCAGGTAAAGACCGGGTGCACGGGCGACGAGTGCGCCTACAAGGGGGATGTCATCGAGAAGCAATACGACCTTCCCGCGAGATCCCCGGCCTGGCGGGAGTTCCGCCTTTGGGCCTTTGAAAGGTTCGTGGAAACCTTCCAGCGAAACTCCGATGGTCCCCGGATCGCCCTGATGTTCAACAATGTGACGCCGGATGACGAGGAGGGTGCCGGGCGCGGTTTTACGGAGGAGTGGAAGTGGGTCATAGCGAACGCTCAAGGCGGCGTCGGAATCAAACTCGCCGGCAGCGCGCGCGGTCATCACCTGAGCGGCGAACGCACCAAGGTTCAGACGTGGCAGCACCGGCTCATCGCGGCGCAGGGCACGCCCCTGTTCGCCCGGTCGGAAATGGACCAGACTTGGACGCGGGCCATGTTCGCCGTGAACCTGCCGCTCAGCTTCTACTGGGGCGCCCTCACGGGCCTGCAAAACGGCCAAAGCATCTGGGACATCAGCGCCGGCGCCGTGCAGGCCGCGAGGGAAATGGGGTTCGATTACTCGTTCCATTTCTTCAACCGCTACGCCGGGCAGATTTATCCGCAGACCGCCACCGGAGCCTTTTGCGCCCTGCACAAGGGTCTGGATGCCGCCGACACCCGGGCGTACCCGGAGGAGCAGTTCGGGAAAGCTTCGCGTACCAATGTGGAGCGCATGCTGAAAATCTGCGCCGCCTACTCCAAGTACGGCGCCGCGGTCGACGACACGAACGGCCTGCGTCTGGGTCAGGTCCGGCAACGCGACACGCAGACCGGCTTGAATGACGTGGGCTGGGACATCTGGCCGGACAACTACGGACGCTTCCTCGATCAAATCGACGCCGATGCCACATCAATCCCCCTCTGGCGCGTCGGCGGCCCCATCACAAAGACGTCGTCCATTTACTCCCGCTTCGCCCGCGGTTTCGAGCACGCCACCGGCCGGGACGCCATGCACTTCAAATTGCACGAGGGGTTTTCACAGGGCAGCGATCCGAAGGTGATGTCGATGACGGTCGTGTGGTACGACGGCACCGCGGGCTCGACCTGGCGACTGGACTACGATGCCGGCCCCGCCGGCATGAAGACCGCGCTCGCCGTCACCGGGAAGGGCGACCGCCAGTGGCACCACGAGACGGTCACCGTGGACGACGCCGTGCTGCGGCATGGGGGCGCCAAAGGCGCGGACCTCGCCCTCGTGAACACCGATGACAAGGACGACATTTTCAGCCTCATCGAAGTTCACCGCGGCCGGCTCGAGGGGCCGCCACGGTTGCCCCCGACGGATTATGCGGTGTCTGACAAGGAGCCGCGACCGCCCAAGGCGGAAAAGGGCAACGAACCGGTCCGGGAGAAAAAGGGGCCTAGGAAGGCAAAGGGGGCCGCGAAATCGGAGTGAGCCACCCCACGCTGCAGGCCACGAAGGCCCAAGGTTTCTACAGAGGATATCGCATGAAACAAACCGACTCCCCGTTCCCCCGCT
The DNA here is from genome assembly GCA_030832235.1 of Verrucomicrobiota bacterium. Lineage (GTDB taxonomy): Bacteria > Verrucomicrobiota > Verrucomicrobiia > Opitutales > Opitutaceae > ER46. Next base: position 4,906 of record JAURJO010000504.1, on the reverse strand, counting down.
TCGCCTGCCGCTTCCGAGTAATCTGGCAGACCTGCGCGCTTGGCTCCCTCGTCACCCTTCCCTTCGACACCACGTTCGGCCAGGCCGTCCCCCAACCCGCGGCGACCGTTGCGACCGCCGCCGGCGGCGAGGCGCCCGTGCGATTGTCGGTATTCGAAGTCACCAGTGAAAAGGACCTCGGCTACACCGCCTCCACCGCCCTGACGGGCACGCGGACGAACGAGAAGCTGGAAAACCTCCCGAACTCGATCTCGGTGATGACGCACGACTTCCTCGAGGACCTCGCGTTCAACAATTACTTCGACGCCGTCGGATTCGCCACCAACGCCGAGAACATCGCCAACGACCAGGGTACCGTCGGCGCGGTCGTCGGGAACCGCGGCGGCAACCAGGTCAACATCCGCGGCCTCGCGACCGTGCGTCAGCTGCGCGACGGCTTTCCGTGGTACCTCGTGACCGATGGATTCAATACTGAGCGCATCGAGTTCGGCCGCGGTCCCGGTGGGCTCGCCTACGGCGACGTCGATGCCGGCGGGATCATCAACATCGGCAGCAAGCGCGCCACGTGGCGCCACCGTAACGAAGTACAGGTGCGCTACGATAACTTCGGCACCCAGCGCTACTCGCTCGACGTCAACCGCGCCCTCGTACCCAACCGCCTCGCGCTGCGCGTCAACGCCATCAAGTCCGAAACCGAGCAGTGGCACCAGCGGCAGGGGCGCGACCTGGAGGGCTACGCCGGCGCGCTGCGCTGGCAGCCGTTCAAGCACGGCCGGACCTTGATCGACGCGGCCTACGAGACTGGCAATTCCACCAACCACCTCAGCCATCTCGGCCCCACCGACAATCGCGCGGTGTACGTACGGGGAACCGGCACCTCCGATCTAGACGCCGACCCGAACCGCCCTGGCGTGCAGGTGAATGGCGTCGGCATGGCTCAACTCCGCGCCGCCGGGGTCACCAACTCCTGGGCCGACCTCAACGGCGTGGTCACCAACTGGAAGTCGACCGCCACCAACGTATTTCGCGTGAGCGCCGTCATCGAGACCGCCGCCGCTGTCTCCGCCACCGATCCCCAGAATCCCAACCGCATTCCGCTCGTGCGCGTTCCCGAGAGCATCATCCCGCTGCACGAGGACTGGGCCGGGCCCGACAACAAACAGAACATCAAATACCACGCCTACACCATCGAGCTGAAGCACTCGTTCACCGAACGATGGAGCGGACTGCTGGCGCACAACGGCCAGTTCGACGAAACGAAGCGCTTCCAGGTGTGGTCGAACGTCGGCGGCTGGGGCACCAACGGGCGCAGCATATTTTATGATGTGAATCCCGTGCTTCCCAACCCGAACGGAACAGGCACGGTGCCGAACCCGAACTACGAGCAACTGATGATGTACTATTCGCCGCTCTACAATCCGGACGGCCACCGGATGCTCAATTGGAGGGCGCAGACCGTCTATGACGCGAGGCTGCCTTGGGGTATTACCCAGCGGCTGGTGCTCGCCGGCGCCTATCGGCACGAGCGTTATTACCAGGACAACTTCGGCTACGCGTTGACCCGCGAGGAGATCGCCCGGCGCGGTTTCACGACCGGGGCATCCGCGTTTTACACGAACAACATGCTCTATCCGATCCACTACCTGAAGGACGGAAACGGAGACCAGACGCTCGGTTTCAAGCCGTACCCCGGGGCCGGGTTTTTTCGCAACGCCGCCGGCAACGGTCTGAACCGGCGCCTCGATCAGAGCCTGTCGTCCGGCTCGGTCAACCTGCTCGGCAGCTATTTCGGCGAAAAGGTCCGCACCAGCATCGGGGTGAGCCGGGAGCACTGGCTGCAGAGCGCCAGCCTGGCCACGCGCGCCGACCCGGTCACCAACGAGCAGCGCTTTGTCGGCGTGGACGGCACGCTCATCCCGAACGACGGCACGCGGAAACTCGAGGACATCCCCGTCTTCCCCTTCGCCAACAATTGGAGCACGAACCAGACCTACGGCGGTGTCTGGCATGTGTTTCCCTGGGTCTCGCTCAGCGGCGCCTACTTCGAATCCTCGCAGTTCAGCGACAACTACGGACTCGACCTCCAAGGCAAAGCCTTCGCGCCGCTCACCGGCGAGGGCCGAGACCTTGGCGTCCGCTTCCACCTGCCGCGGGGCATCGAGGCATCCGTCACTTATTTCAAAACCAGGCAGGAAAACGTCGGCGGAGCGCTGGATGCCACGGTGCAGGCCGAACTAACGCCGTTACTCTCGAAACCGCTGGTCAACCTCAACGACTACCGGGACCTCACCTCGGACGGCTGGGAATTCTCCCTTACCGCCAATCCGCGGCCGAACTGGACCCTGACCGCTTCCTACGCGCGGAGCCATGTCGAGTACACGCGGTTCTACCCGCTGTTGGGCCAACTGCTGCCTGAAGCCCGCGCCACCGCGCAAGCACGCGGCCTGAATCCCGATTCCGCGACCATCGTCACCCGCCAGTGGCTGGAGGACCAGGAGGGGAAAACCGGCCCGACCACCAAGGCCAACGCGAGCCTGGTTACGCGGTATGCCTTCACCGAAGGCCGGCTGAAGGGCCTCAGCGCCGGCGTCGCCGCGCGATACCTCAAAGGCAAGCCGTGGACCAACCTTGTCGTCGCCAGCGTGGAGGTGCTGCCGGCGCGCGACACCGACGACTACATCATCACGAGTCCATTTTTCTTCTACGTCCGCCGGATCGGGCGGTTCAACTGGAGGTTCCAGCTTAACGTCAACAACCTCCTCGACGTTCGCTCCAACCAGGGGAACAGCTGGCGTTGGCCGCGCTACACCGACCCGCGTCAGTTTGTCTTCACGACGACGGTGACCCTTTGAAAAGGCTCCTCCCGCCGCCGGCCTTCCCAGCACCGGGCACTGCCACTGGCCGGGCCGCCCCATTCCGATGGTAGCCACCGCGCCTGCCGCACCCGGGCGGGAAAACGCCGAAACGACCACCCCACCCTTGCGCCCATGAGCACGCCCGTCACCCGCCCCTCCTCCCGCCGTGACTTCCTCCGAAAGTCCGCGGCCGCCACCTTCGGTTTCACGTTCCTCCCGGCTTACCTCACCGCGGCCAGGGCGGTCAGGAACCCCGCTCTGCCGCCGAGCCGCCGCATCAACCTCGGCTGCATCGGCGTCGGCGGGCGGGCGGCCGGCGCCATCCCGAGCCTGACGAGCGACGGCCACGCGGTGCCGGCGGCCTTTTGCGACGTCGACTTCGAAGGCTCGAGGAAGATCGCGGGCAACCTCGAGACCTGGCCCGACGTGGCGCGGTTTCAGGACTTCCGGGTGATGCTGGACAAGATGGGGAAGGACATCGACGCGGTGAGTGTCGTGATCCCCGACCACAACCACTTCGTGGCGGCCATGCACGCCATGGCGATGGGCAAGCATGTCTACGTGGAGAAGCCGCTCACCCACACCTTCGCGGAGGCGGAGATGCTCATGCGGGCCGAGAAGAAATTCAAGGTGGTGACCCAAATGGGAAACCAGGGGCACACCTCTTCCGGCGCCGCGCAATTCCAGCAGATGGTGGCCGCCGGCCTGACCCGTGATGTCGTGAAGATCGATGCCTGGAAGGAACCGTCCCTGTGGTTCATGCAGCCCAATAAGCGCATCTCCGCCCTTCCACCGGAGGAAAACCTACCCGCGACATTTTCCAGCTGGGACCTCTGGTGCGGGCCCAAGGCCATACGGCCCTTCAACTCGCTTTATCATCCCTTCGGCTGGCGGGCCTTTCACCATTTCGGTTCCGGCATGTTCGGCGACTGGGGCTGTCACATCATCGATTTCGTCCACCACTACCTGCAGCTGGGCCTGCCCACTACCATTTCGCCGGTCCGCTTGGACGACCACAACCGGATCATTTTCCCGCAGACCTCGCACATCCGCTTTGGTTTTACCGTCCGCGGTCCCGGCCTGCCCGCGGTGGAACTGATGTGGAAGGCGGGCGCGGACTGTCACCCCGCTCTCGCGGAAAAATACGGCGACGTGCAGGAGGACAAATCCGTCAAGTTGCCGGCGTTGGGCGAGGCCGGGACGCTGTTACATCGGAAGCAGGGCGATTACGTGATCCTGCGCGGCCACCACGGCGATGCGTCGCGGATCTATCCCCGTCAGGTGATGCTGGAGAAATGGGAGGCCATCAAGGCGCCGAAGCCCGACTACACGCATGGCACCAGCTTCATCCACGCCTGCCTCGGCAACACGAAGACCACCTCGCCCTTCAGCGTCGCGGGCGAGCTGACGCAGGTTCTGAACCTCGGCATGATCGCCGAGTTCCTGAACGTGGAGCTGCAATTCGATCCCGCGAAGAAGCGGTTCGTCGGCAACGACGAGGCAAATGCACTTCTCGAAGGTACGAAACCACGCGCGGAATGGGCCCACTATTACACATTGGCCTGAGAACGCTTTCCGGCTCCGGCTCATGAATCACGTCAATATGGGCGGGGTCGCGCTGGCACTCACCCTTGCCCTGCCGGCGGCGGACTTCGGAACGGTCCCCGACCCCTACACCGGCAATTGGACCGGAACCCTCATGGTCAACGGCCGCGAGGAACCGCTCCACGCCACGGTGATTGCCTACCGGAATCGGCACGAGGTCGCCCTGCGGGCCGAGCCCGACCCCAGGAAGGCGGCCGTCGTGATTCTCAACGGCACGGCTCAGGCCGATCATCTGGTCCTGGCGCCAACCTTGAGTCCGCCTACATCCCCGCGCACCGCCGGACCATGGATCGGCGCCGAGACCGGGGCGGCGCAGTGGCAAGGCCGCGTCGATAGCCGGGAGATCACCGGGACGCTGACTGGCCGCGAGACCGGATCGTTCAACCTGAGGAAAGTTCCATTCACGCCCTCACCTACCCTCGGAGCCAGAGCCCCCGCCGGCGCAG